>JBATWJ010000111.1:0-2642 GCA_049672545.1 Burkholderiaceae bacterium | reverse complement strand
GCATGCCGGACGCCGCCGCCTTGCGCCGCGAGCTGACGGCCATCCTGGCCCTGCTGACGCGCTGAGCGGTTCCATGCGGCGCGCGCTTGCCTTCCTGTGCCGGGCCGCATCGCGGCCGCCAGCGCTATTTCTTTCTTCTTCCAAAGCCGCATCGCAGTGCGGCTTTTTTTCGTCGCGCCGCTGCGGCGCGAATCTCTTCCACCCAACCATCAACTGAGCCGAGGACCGGACATGCCGCAATCCGATGTTGACAACCCGCTGTGGAACAGCGACCTGGCGCCGACCGGCGCCGCCCAGCGTACCTGGACCGCCACCCACTACGCCGCGCTGTGGGTGTCGATGGCGGTCTCGGTGCCGGCCTACATGCTGGCGTCCGGCCTGATGAGCGAGGGCATGAACTGGTGGCAGGCGGTGCTGACGGTTTTCCTCGGCAACCTGATCGTGCTGGTGCCGATGCTGCTGGTCGGCCACGCCGGCGCCCGCCATGGCATCCCGTATCCGGTGCTGGCGCGCGCGTCGTTCGGCGTGATCGGCGCGCGGCTGCCGGCGATCCTGCGCGCGATCGTCGCCTGCGGCTGGTTCGGCATCCAGACCTGGCTCGGCGGCCAGGCGATCTATACGATTCTCAACGTCGTCACCGGCAACGCGCTGGCCGGGGCGGCCTTGCCGGGACTGGGCATCAACCTCGGCCAGCTCGGCTGCTTCCTGCTGTTCTGGGCGCTGCACATCTATTTCATCACCAAGGGCACCGATTCGATCCGCTGGATGGAAACCGCGGCCGCGCCCTTGCTGCTGCTGTCGGCGATCGCGCTGGTGTGGTGGGCCTACAGCCGCGCCGGCGGCTTCGGCCCGATGCTGTCGGCGCCGTCGCAGTTCGACGCCGGCGGCAAGCGCGCCGGCCAGTTCTGGCTGGTGTTCTGGCCGTCGCTGACGGCGATGGTCGGCTACTGGGCGACGCTGGCGCTGAACATTCCCGACTTCACCCGCTTCGCCCGTAGCCAGCGCGACCAGATCATCGGCCAGTCGCTCGGCCTGCCGCTGCCGATGGGGTTGTTGGCGCTGGTGGCGGTGCTGGTGACTTCGGCCACGCTGGTGATCTACGGCGAGGCGATCTGGGATCCGGTGGCGCTGGCCGGCCGCATGGGCGGCATCTCGGTGGTGCTGGCGCTGATCGCGCTGATCATCGCCACCATCACCACCAACCTGGCGGCCAACGTGGTGTCGCCGGCCTACGATTTCTCCAACCTGGCGCCGAAGCGGATTTCGTTCCGCATGGGCGGCTACATCACGGCGGCGATCGGGCTGGCGATGTTCCCGTGGAAGATCCTGGAAACCACGCAGGGCTACATCTTCACCTGGCTGATCGGCTATGGCGGCCTGCTGGGGCCAATCGCCGGCATCATGCTGGTCGACTACTACCTGGTGCGCAAGACCGAGCTGAACCACGCGGCGCTGTTCGATGCGGACGGCGAATACCGCTATCGCGGCGGCTGGAATCCGGCGGCACTGGCGGCGCTGGTGCTGGGCGTGCTGCCGAATTTGCCGGGCTTCCTGAAGGCGGCCGGCTTCATCGCCAGTACCGCGCCGCTGTTCGAAACGCTGTACACCTACGCCTGGTTCGTCGGACTGGCGATTTCGGCGCTGGTCTACTATCTGCTGATGCCGGCGCGCGCAACCGTGGCGCTCGCCCACGATGTCCGCTGACATTGGGAGTATGCGTAAAAAGCGACCGGTACATGAGCGGCATGGAGGATTGATGTTGGGAGTATCTGTTTCACGCAATATCCGGTTAGCCGGCGCGCCCGGCCGCTGCCGCCGGCTTTCTGGAAATTTTCATAAAGCAGGGGAGTATGCCGAAAAAATGCTTAAAGCCGGGCATCCCTGCTGTGAGTTGTAAAATACCCGACCTAGTATGATGCGGGCCGCGGTAGCGACTGAAACCTATCGCCGGCGCGGCCGCTGCACCGTTCCTTCCTCTTTCGCGCCATGAGCCACGATCCCCGCTTCCCGAACCTGTTCATCCTCGACCATCCGCTGATCCAGCACAAGCTGTCGCACATGCGGCAAAAGGACACCTCGACCCGCACCTTTCGCGAACTGCTGCGCGAAATCACGCTGCTGATGGGCTATGAAATCACGCGCTCGCTGCCGTTGACCACGCGCCGCATCGAGACGCCGCTGACCGCAATGGATGCGCCGGTGATCGCCGGCAAGAAGTTGGTGGTGGTGCCGGTGCTGCGCGCCGGCATCGGCATGAGCGACGGCCTGCTGGAACTGATCCCGTCAGCACGCGTCGGCCACATCGGCGTCTACCGCGATCCCGCCACGCTGCAGCCGGTCGAATATCTGGTGCGGCTGCCGGACGTGCGCGAACGCACCTTCATCCTGTGCGATCCGATGGTGGCGACCGGCAATTCGGCGGTGCACGCGGTCGACGTGCTGAAGCGCCGTGGCGTCCCCGACGAACAGATTCTGTTCCTGGCGCTGGTGGCGGTGCCGCAGGGCGTGCAGGTGTTCCAGGACGCGCATCCGGGCGTGAAGCTGTACACCGCCGCGCTCGATTCGCATCTCGACGACCACGCCTACATCGTGCCGGGCCTGGGCGACGCCGGCGATCGCATCTTCGGCACCAAGTAGCGTGC
>JBATWJ010000110.1:0-5064 GCA_049672545.1 Burkholderiaceae bacterium | reverse complement strand
GCGCCGGCGGCGAGCGCCCAGCCAAGGACGCGGCGACGGGGAAGGCGGGCGTTGCGCATGACGGACCTCGCGGGTTCAGACGACCAGGTTGACCAGCTTGCCGGGCACGACGACGATCTTTTTCGGTGCGCCGCTGACGAATTTCTGCACCTGCTCGTCGGCCAGCGCCGTCGCCTCGATCGCGGCGCGGTCGGCATCTTTCGGTACCGTGATGCTGCCGCGCAGCTTGCCGTTGACCTGCACCATCAGCTGGATTTCGTTCTGCTCCAGCGCGGCGGGATCGACCTGCGGCCACGGCGCGTCCAGAATCTCGCCGTGCGCGGCATAGCCGAGTTCCTGCCACAGCACGTGCGTGATGTGCGGCGCCACCGGATACAGCACGCGCAGGAAGATCGAAAAGCCTTCCGCCAGCACCGCGTCGGCGGCGGCCGAGCGCTCCAGCTTGGCGCCGTCTTCCAGCGTGTTCAGCATCTTCATGCAGGCCGACACCACCGTGTTGTACTGGATGCGCTGGTAGTCGTGATCGGCCTGCTGCAGCGCCTTGTGCACTTCGCGCCGTAGCGCCTTGTGCGGCTCCGTCAGCGTGGAGGTGGTGAGCTTAGCAGCGACGAGCGCGCTGGCGCCGGCAATGCGCGCCGAATGTGCCAGCCCGAACGCCCACACCCGGCGCAGGAAGCGGTTGGCGCCTTCGACACCGGCGCCCGACCATTCCAGCGTCTGCTCCGGCGGCGACGCGAACATCGTGAACAGGCGCGCGGTATCGGCGCCGTACTGGTCGATCTGCGCTTGCGGGTCGATGCCGTTGTTCTTCGATTTCGACATCTTTTCGATGCCGCCGATCGCAACCGGCTGGCCGTCGGCCTTCAGCAGCGCCGACTGCGGCCGGCCGCGTTCGTCGAAGCTCAGTTCGACGTCGGCCGGGTTGTACCAGGTCTTCTTGCCGCTGGCGTCTTCACGGTAATAGGTTTCGTTCAGCACCATGCCTTGCGTCAGCAGCCGGGTGAACGGCTCGTCGAACTTCAACAGGCCGAAGTCGCGCATCACCTTGGTCCAGAAGCGCGCGTACAGCAGGTGCAGCACCGCGTGTTCGATGCCGCCGATGTACTGGTCCATCGGCATCCAGTAATCGTTGCGGGCGTCCACCATCGCCGTGTCGTTGCCGGGCGAGCAGTAGCGCATGTAATACCAGCTCGAGTCGACGAAGGTGTCCATGGTGTCGGTCTCGCGCCGCGCCGGCTGGCCGCAGTTCGGGCAATCGACGTGCAGGAAGGCTTCGTGCTTGTTCAACGGGTTGCCGCTGCCGTCCGGCACGCAGTCTTCCGGCAGCACCACCGGCAAATCCTCTTCCGGCACCGGTACGTCGCCGCATTTGGCGCAGTGGATAATCGGGATCGGCGTGCCCCAGTAGCGCTGGCGCGAAATGCCCCAGTCGCGCAGGCGGTAGGTGACTTTCTTTTCGCCCAGGCCCAGCGCGGCGAGGTCGGCGGCGACCGCATCCACCGCCTGCTGGTAGCCCATGCCGTCGTACTTGCCGGAATTGACACAGCGGCCCTGTTCCTTGTCGGCGTACCAGTCGTGCCAGGTTTCGGGCGAGAAGGTCTTGCCCGGCACCTCGATCACCGGCTCGATCGCCAGCGCGTATTTCTGCGCGAACGCGAAGTCGCGCTCATCGTGCGCCGGCACGCCCATCACCGCGCCGTCGCCGTAGGTGATCAGCACGTAGTTGCCGACCCAGATCTCGATCTGCTTGCCGGTCAGCGGATGTTCGACGAACAGTCCGGTCGGCATGCCCTTCTTTTCCATCGTCGCCATGTCGGCTTCGATCACGCTGCCCTTCTTGCATTCGGCGATGAAGGCGGCCAGTTCCGGATTCGAGCGCGCCGCATGCGTGGCCAGCGCATGCTCTGCCGCCACCGCGCAAAAGGTCACGCCCTTGATGGTGTCGGCGCGGGTGGTGAACACCCACAGCTTGCCGTCGTGGATCGGTTGTCCCGATTCGTCGCGGATGTCGTGCCGGAACGCGAAGCGCACGCCGGTCGACTTGCCGATCCAGTTCGACTGCATCAGGCGCACCCGTTCCGGCCAGCCGGGCAGCTTGTGCTCGACATGGTCGAGCAATTCCTCGGCATAGTCGGTGATGCGGGCGTAGTACATCGGGATTTCGCGCTTTTCGATCAGCGCGCCGGAACGCCAGCCGCGGCCGTCGATCACCTGCTCGTTGGCCAGCACGGTCTGGTCGACCGGGTCCCAGTTGACGGTGCCGGTCTTCTTGTAGACGATGCCTTTCTCCAGCATCTTCAGGAACATCCACTGGTTCCACTTGTAGTAGTCCGGCTTGCAGGCGGTCATCTCGCGCGACCAGTCGATCGCCAGCCCCATCGCCTGCATCTGCTGTTTCATGTGCGCGATGTTGGCGTAGGTCCACTGCGCTGGCGGCACGTTGTTGGCCATCGCCGCGTTCTCGGCCGGCATGCCGAACGCGTCCCAGCCCATCGGCATCAGCACGTTGTAGCCGTTCATCCGCAGATGGCGGTACATCACGTCGTTGATCGTGTAGTTGCGCACGTGCCCCATGTGCAGCTTGCCGGACGGGTAGGGCAGCATCGAGCAGGCGTAGAACTTGCCTTTCGGGAAGCGCGGATCGTTTTCCACGGCCTTGTAGGCGTCGATCGCTTGCCAATGGTCCTGGGCCGCTTTTTCGACGGCGGCGGGGCTGTATTTTTCTTGCATGACGGAGGCGGCCAAAGAGAATTACGAACCGGACATTATACTGGCTCGCCCCTGGCGATTGCGGCGCGGCAGCAGGACGCCGGCGCGCGGGAAAAATTAGCGCAGCAGCAGCCGCAGCGCCGGCGCTTCACCGTAGTCGGCGTAGCGCTCGTTGATCATCGTGACACAGGATTCGAGGGTTGCCAGGATGTCCGGCGCCTGCCGGCGCAGCGCGTCGACGTGCAGCACTTCGATGTCAAGCAGTTCGTCCGGCCGCAGCCGGATCGCCGCCATCGCGTCGTCGTCGCGCAGGTAGGACAGGCAATCGACCCACGCATCCAGGTTGTCGCCATAGAAGTCGGGAAAGCCGAACGCCGCCTTCGACGCCGCGTGGAACGCCGGCCAGTCGGTCAGGGCGGCGCCGTCCAGCTGCACGCGCGCCATCGGTTATTCCTTCGGCGTCGAAGGCGACGGTGGGGCGGCGGCCGGTTTCGGCTCGGTAACGAAGCCGATCTTCGACAGGCCGCCGGCCTGCGCCGCTGCCATCACTTGGGCGATCACTTCGTAGCGGGTGTCGCGGTCGGCGCGCAGGTGCAATTCCGGCGCTGGCGTTTGTTTGGCGGCGGCGGTGATGCGGGCATCCAGTTCGGCGCGGTCGATTTCGGCGTCGTTCCAGAAGATGCGGCCCTGGCCGTCGATCGACAGCGAAATGGTTTCCGGCTTTTCCGGTGCCGGCGCCGACTGCGCCTGCGGCAGGTCGAGCTTGACCGCGTGCGTGAACAGCGGCGCGGTGATGATGAAGATCACCAGCAGCACCAGCATCACGTCGACCATCGGCGTGACGTTGATGTCGGCCATCGGCGCCGCGTTCTGGTTGTCGCTGAAGCCGCCGAAAGCCATGGCTAGCGCTCGCGGGCGACGCGGCTGCCGACCGTCAGGTGCGCGTGCAGGTCGTGCGCGAAGCCGTCCAGTTCGGCCAGCGTCAGCCGGTTGACGCGGGTGAAGGCGTTGTAGGCGAGCACCGCCGGAATTGCCACCACCAGACCGAGCGCGGTCATGATCAGCGCCTCGCCGACCGGACCGGCGACCTTGTCGATCTGCACCGTGCCGGTGGCGGATACCGCCAGCAGCGCGTGGTAGATGCCCCAGACGGTGCCGAACAGGCCGACGAACGGCGCGGTGGCGCCGACCGAGGCCAGCGCCGTCAGGCCGCCTTCCAGCCGTGCCGACACGCGGTTGATTTCGCGCCGCAGTGTGCGCGTGATCAGTTCGCTCTGGTCGGAGGCAGCGTTCAGCGAGCCGGCCTGGGCACCGAGGTCGGCCGCCTGCATACCGTGCGCGGCCAGCGGCGCATAGACGTTTTCGCGGTCGGCCGGAATCAGGGCGGAAATCGCGTCGGCCAGCGTCGGCGCCTGCCAGAAGCCGTCCAGCGCGCCGGCGCTCCTGCGGATGCGCCATGCGCTCCAGCCCTTGGTCAGGATGTAGTACCAGCTGAGGATGGACATCGCCAGCAGCACGTAGGCCACCGCGTGCGACACGGCGTCGCCCTGCGCCCAGTAGTGGGCGAAGCCGGAGGCGGGATTGGCAAGTGTCTGGTTCATCGGATCTCGCTACGATGGCCGGCGTTGCCGCGCGCCGGCCGCATCTGTTTCCGGGACACGGCTACGGCTGGCGCAGTCCCAGCACGTCCTGCATGTCGTACAGGCCGTGCGCCTTGTCGCGCAGGAAGCGCGCCGCGCGCAGCGCACCGTGCGCGTACGACACGCGGCTGGACGATTTGTGGGCGATTTCGATGCGCTCGCCGCTGCCGGCGAACAGTACCGTGTGGTCGCCGACGATGTCGCCGCCGCGGATGGTGGCGAAGCCGATCGACGACGGATCGCGCTCGCCGGTGACGCCGTGCCGTTCGTAGACCGCGACCTCATCCAGCGTGCGTCCGAGCGCGCCGGCGATCACCTCGCCCATCTGCAGCGCGGTGCCGGACGGAGCGTCGACCTTGTGCCGGTGGTGCGCCTCGATGATCTCGATGTCGTAGCCTTCGGCGAAGTTGCGCGCCGCCATTTCCAGCAGCTTCATCGTGACGTTGACGCCGACGCTCATGTTGGGGGCGAACACGATCGCCGTGCGTTCCGCGGCGGCGGCGATCGCGGCCTTGCCGGCGGCGTCGAAGCCGGTGGTGCCGATGATCATCTTGATGCCGTGCTCGGCGCAGTACGGCAGGTAATGCAAGGTGCCTTCCGGGCGCGTGAAGTCGATCAGGAAATCGGCGCCGGCCAGGCCGGTCGGCAGATCGGATGCGATGCGGACGCCGCTGGCGCGGCCGAGGAAGGCGGCAGCGTCGCTGCCGATGGCGGG
>JBATWJ010000109.1:0-4389 GCA_049672545.1 Burkholderiaceae bacterium | reverse complement strand
CGCCAGCACCGCGCGCGCGTCGTCGGCCAGCACGTGCGCGTGCAGATGGGCGCCGAGAGCGGCCAGGATGTCGGCCGGCACCGCGCCGGACGGGATCGCGTAGCGGGTCCAGGCCAGGACCGGCAGCGCCACCAGCAGCGCGTCGTAGGCGACGCCGTCATGCTCGATCACGCAGGCTTCGCTGCCGGCTTCGGCGGCGTCCATCAGCACTTCGTAGGCATCCGGCTCGGTCGCGAACAGACGGTCGAGCGCGCCGTCCAGGGTCTGCTGGTGGCCGCTTTTCAGCAGTTTCAGCAGCAGCTGGTCGAGGTGACGTTCCCAGGCGCGCTGCTCCAGCCGGCTGCCGGCTTGCAGGATCGCGCGCGACAGGTTCATCAGGCGCTGACCGTCGGGCGAAGGTTTGCGGGGAGAGGCTTTGGAAAGAGAGCGCATGGCGGTTCTGCTAAAGAGGGAGGAGCGGCGGAGACGTATTGTAGTAGATTCGCAATTTCCCGGTCAGAGCGGGAGTATGCTGGAAAATCTGCCAATACCGCAGATATTACAAGCAGCTTCAAAAATACAAATGGGAGTATATCGGCACGCCGGGCGCCGCCGCGGATAAAAAAAACAGGCCGGGCGCATCGCGCCCGGCCTGTCGCCGCGTGGAGGGAGCTTAGGCTGCCAGCAGCTGGCGCAGCACGAACGGCAGGATGCCGCCGTGGTTGTAGTAGTCCACCTCGATCGGGGTGTCGATGCGCAGCAGCACCTTGACGTTCTGGGTTTCGCCGTTGCTGCGGTGGATCGCCAACGTCAATTGCTGGCGCGGCTTGATTTCGCCTTCGAGGCCTTTCAGGTCGAAGGTTTCGTCGCCCTTGATGCCGAGCGTCTGCACGCTGTCGTCGCCGAGGAACTGCAGCGGCAGCACGCCCATGCCGACCAGGTTGGAGCGGTGGATGCGCTCGAACGAGCGCGCGATCACCGCCTTCACGCCGAGCAGCTGGGTGCCCTTGGCAGCCCAGTCGCGCGACGAGCCGGTGCCGTATTCCTCGCCGCCGAACACCATGGTCGGCACGCCGTCGGCGACGTACTTCATCGCGGCGTCGTAGATCGACATCTGTTCGCCGGACGGCTGGTGGATCGTGATGCCACCCTCGACGCGCGAGCCGTCCGGGGTCGGCGGGATCATCAGGTTCTTGATGCGGACGTTGGCGAAGGTGCCGCGCATCATCACGTCATGGTTGCCGCGGCGTGAGCCGTAGGAGTTGAAGTCGGCCTTCATCACGCCGTTCGCCTTCAGCCAGACGCCGGCCGGGGACGATTCCTTGATCGCGCCGGCCGGGGAGATGTGGTCGGTGGTGATCGAATCGCCGAACACGCCCAGCGCGCGGGCGCCGCTGATCGCGGTGGCCGCCGGTGCCGGTTCCATGCCGAAGCCTTCGAAGAACGGCGGCTCGGCGATGTAGGTCGAGGCCGGCCAGTCATAGACATGGCCCTTGGTGACGCCGCCGATCTTTTCCCACAGCTTGCCGGGCGCGCTCTTGATGGTCGCGTAGTTTTCCTTGAAGGTCTTGCCGTTCAGCGCGAAGCGCATCAGCTTGCCGATCTCCTGCGAGCTCGGCCAGATGTCGCCCAGATAGACGTCCTTGCCGCCCTTGCCCTTGCCGAGCGGCTCGCTCATCAGGTCGATCATCATGTTGCCGGCGATTGCGTAGGCCACCACCAGCGGTGGCGACGCCAGGAAGTTGGAGCGGATGTTCGGATGGATGCGTGCTTCGAAGTTGCGGTTGCCCGACAGCACCGCCGATGCCACGATGTCGTTCTTGACGATCGCCTCGTTCATCGCCGGCGTCAGGTCGCCGGCATTGCCGATGCAGGTGGTGCAGCCGTAGGCGGTGACACCGAAACCGACCTTTTCCAGGTAGGGCAGCAGGCCAGCCTGTTCCAGGTAGGTGGTGACCACGCGCGATCCGGGCGCCAGCGAAGTCTTGATGTGGGCCGGCACCTTGAGCCCGGCTTCCACCGCCTTCTTGGCCAGCAGGCCGGCGGCCAGCATCACGCTCGGATTCGAGGTGTTGGTGCAGGACGTGATGGCGGCGATCAGCACGTCGCCGTTCTTGACCTTGATACCGTCGGCGTTGACGTATTCGGCGTGCAGGTCTTCGGCCTTCTTGTTGAAGCCGTTCTCGGCGACCGGCTTGACGAACAGTTCGGCGAAGTTGTTCTTGACATTGCCGATCTCGATGCGGTCCTGCGGCCGCTTCGGGCCGGCCAGCGACGGCGTCACCGAGCCGAGGTCGAGCGCGACCACGGTGGTGTAGTCGATCTCGCCCGACTGTGGGATGCCGAACATCTTCTGCGCACGGAAATAGCTTTCGAAGGCGTCGATCTCGGCCTTGGTGCGGCCGGTGCCGCGGAAGTAGTCGACCGTCACTTCGTCGACCGGGAAGAAGCCCATCGTGGCGCCATACTCCGGCGACATGTTGGCGATCGTGGCGCGGTCGGTCAGCGACAGCGACGACGTGCCTTCACCGAAGAATTCGACGAACTTACCGACCACCTTTTCCTTGCGCAGCAGTTCGGTGATGGTCAGCACCAGGTCGGTGGCGGTGACGCCTTCGCGCAGCGCGCCGGTCAGGTTCACGCCGACCACGTCCGGGGTCAGCATGTAGACCGGCTGGCCCAGCATCGCCGCTTCGGCTTCGATGCCGCCGACACCCCAGCCGACCACGCCGATGCCGTTGATCATCGTGGTGTGCGAGTCGGTGCCGACCAGCGTGTCCGGATAGTAGACGGTGCCGCGGTCGGTGGCCTTCTTGTGCACGCCGCGCGCCAGGTATTCGAGGTTCACCTGGTGCACGATACCGAAGCCCGGCGGCACCACGCCGAAGGTGTCGAACGCCTGCATGCCCCATTTCATGAACTGGTAGCGCTCGTTGTTGCGCTGGAATTCCAGCTTCATGTTCAGGTCGAGCGCCTTCTTGTCGCGGAAGTAGTCGATCTGCACCGAATGGTCGACCACCAGGTCGACCGGCACCATCGGCTCGATCCGCTTCGGATCCTTGCCCATCTGCGCCGCGGTGCCGCGCATCGCGGCCAGGTCGACCAGGAGAGGCACACCGGTGAAGTCCTGCAGCACCACGCGCGACACCACGAACGGGATTTCGTCGGCGCGCGGGGCGTTCGGCTGCCAGTTGGCGAGCTGGACCACGTTGTCTTCGGTGACCTTCTTGCCGTCGCAATTACGCAGCACGGATTCCAGCACGATGCGGATCGATACCGGCAGCCGGGAAACGTCGATGCCGAGCTTCCTGCCCAGCGCCGGCAGGGAATAGAGCTTTCCCTTCTTCGACTCGGTGATCTTGAATTCCTTGAGCGTATTCAACGTATTGCGGGACATGGCCTCTCCTTAGATTGCAAACCGACTGGTAGCAGAATGAATGGAACTTGTTATTGGGGCGGGCACGGCAGGCATGCCCGGTCGTTTGTTATTTGCCGGCTTGCGCCGCGATCGGCGGCGGAGGCGCCTGTGGTGCCAGCAGCCCGGAGCCGGCCGGCGCATCGGCCGTCTTTAGCGCCAGCTGTTCCGGGTTCTTGCATTCGTTGGCCAGCTGCTGGCCGCGGCGCGAATCGAGCAGGATGCCCTTGGCCGGAATGCCGATCCAGACCAGGCCGCGCTTCTTGCTTTCGAAGCGCATCGCGCCGGTGGTAGTGCCGACCCGCTCCAAGCGGATCAGCCGGTTCTTCCAGCGCAGCGCGACGTGCTGTTCGTCGGCCGCATTGGCCAGGATGGTCAGCTTGTTGCCAAGCTCGCAAACATAATCGACGGCGATCGAATTGCTGACGTCCGGTTCCGGATCGTCCTGGTCTTCCTGAGACACCGGTGGCGCCTTGGCCGTCTTCTTCGCCGGCGCCTTCTTCGTCGTGGTTTTCGGCGCCGCTTTGCCGGCGGCGGTCTCGGCGTGCGCGGCCGGCACGGACAGCGCCATGCCCATGGTCAGCGTCGCCAGGATGGACAGGTATTTTTTCATGCGGACTCCATTGCCATGCGTGGGGAGGGGGAGGTCATGCCGGGGCGTCTTGCGAGGCGCGGCGCGGCCGGGTTTTTCGGCATTTCCGTCGGCCTGGCGTCAAGGCGCGGCAATCGGCAAAAACGCCTCTGCCAGTGTACAACTTGTACGGTTCCGGTGGGAGCGTACGCGACTCCACCTAGGGGTGAGGCAAGGAGGGAGGAAAACGGCTGGCTGCGCCGCGAAGGGCGAGCCGGGAACGTCGGGTCGCGCCCGTGCGCCGTCAGCGGAACCGGTATCTGCCTGGAATGGGCCGGGGCGGTGAAAAAAAACATCTGCTGCGCGGGTCGGACGTCGGGTAATCGGTCTGTCGTTGGGCGCGCCGCGCCGCCGCGGCCAGTCC
>JBATWJ010000108.1:0-4091 GCA_049672545.1 Burkholderiaceae bacterium | reverse complement strand
TGGTGCGACACCCAGACCATCGACGCGGCGCTGCAGACGCTGCAGGCGGCCGACGTGCCGGTCAGCAAGATCTATTCGGTGCGCGACATGCTGCGCGATCCGCAATTCCTGGCGCGCGGCATGTTCGAGCAGCACACGTTCGCCGACGGTTCGCCGATCAAGCTGCCGGCGGTGACGCCGAAGCTGTCGGCCACGCCCGGCGCCACCCGCTGGCTGGGGCCGGAACTGGGGCAGCACAACGACGAAGTGCTGGCCGCGCTCGGCTACGATGCGGCGCAGATCGCGGCGCTGCGCGCCGATGGCGTGCTGTGATGCGGGTACAGCCGCGCTGTTCCAAAGCGCCGCATATACTCCCATGCCATCATGTCTGAGCCGGGCGTGTACGAAGAGAAATTTCTCTATACTCCCATAGTGATATGTCAGCCACCGCAGGAGACGCCATGAAATTCGACTGGAAGCAGCTTGCCATCGCCATCGCGCTGTTCCTGCTCGGCTATTTCAGCTTCAACAGCGAATTGTTCGCGCAGCCATCGCAATCGGAAACGGCCGGCGTCGCATCGTTGCGCCACGCCGGCCGCTGACGGCCGGATTTGCCGCTACTGGCGCTTGCCGGCATAGATCGCCGGCGCCTGGTCGGCTTGCAGCCGGCCGATCAGCACCAGCCGGCCGCGGGCGGCATCCAGATAGGCAATGCCGGCGAACACCTGGTTGCTGAGCGGATGGTCGCCGCCGGTAAATTCGATCTTCACCCGGTAGGCATTACCGGTTTCCAGTGGTGCCGCCAGTGCGCTGACGTTGCAGCCGCACAAGAGTGGCCCGCTCATGTTGCCCTCGCTGTCGACCGTCAGCGTCAGATCTTCGTGTCGGCCCGGGGTAGCGATGGTGCCGTGGTAGACGCCGGCCAGCGCGGCCAGCGTCGGCGTCGTTTCATAGGCCGGGTTGTAGCTGGCGGTGAAGGTGGCGCTGCTGTTGTCAGCATAGGACAGCGTGCCGTCGAAGGATTTCTTCGGTTCGTAACTGGCCGACAGGCTGGCCGCCTGCACGCTGCCGTCGAGCCGGATGTCCTGCGCGGTCGACGAGAAACTGCCGTTGCGCGCGTCGCCGCTGCCGAACACCGCGCCGGTCAGCGTCGCCGGATCGTTCGGCTGCGAATACAGCAGGAAGAATGAATTGTCGGACAGGATGACGCCGGTGACGCTCTGGTCGAGGCTGGTCCTGCCCTCGTAGAAGCCGTCGATAGTGGCGACGGGCTCTGCCACCGATGGCGGCGGATCACCACTATCGCCGGCGGTCTGGGTGCCGCTGCCGCCACCGCCGCATGCGGCCAATGCGAGGCTGGCCAGCAGGGCCAGCGCCAGCGCCTTCAGGCTGGAATGTGGATGGATGCGCATCGTGTCCTCCCGGAAATCTGTCGAGATTTCAATATAGACATCCGGCAATCCAAGGGCTTGTTCCTACGCAAAACCTGTTCACGCGGGAAGAGATGCTTCTCAGGAAGGCTTGCTTTCGCGGATGTCGCGCAGGCCCGGCACCTTGTGCAGCCGCTTCCAGATCAAGCCGAATTCCTGCGGCGACACGTGGGTCAGCACGATCTCGATTTCGTCCAGTTCGGCCGCTTCCTCCTGCTGCTGCATCACGAACTGCTCAACGCGGCCGCTGGAGGCGCCGAGCGCCTCGTGCAGCTTGTCGATCGACAGCGCGCCGTGTTCGGCCACGATCAGCAGCTCGCGGCGCTGCTTGCTGGCGATGAAGCGTCGTTCCAGCGGCTTCAGGCCGGCCAGGATGATCAGGATGATCACGGTGGCCGCCACCGCCTCGGTGTACAGACCGCCGCCGACCGCCAGCCCGATCGCCGCCACCGACCAGACGCTGGCCGCCGTGGTCAGTCCGCGGATCACCTCGCCGCGCGCCAGGATCGCGCCGGCGCCGAGAAAGCCGATGCCGGACACCACCTGTGCCGCCATCCGCGACGGATCGAGCGTGACATGGTCGGACAGCACCCCGGCAAAGCCGTAGGCCGATACGATCATGATCAAGGTCGAGCCGACGCAGACCAGCATATGGGTGCGTAATCCGGCCGCCCACGACAGCCGCTCGCGCTCGATGCCGATCACGCTGCCCAGAAGCGCCGAAAACGCCAGCCGTCCCACCAGTTCCCATTCGTTTGCCATGCGGGCCTCCCGATGTTGCCGATAGAGCGAATTCGGCCTGACTCGCCACTGGCACGACGTTGCGCCTCCTTGCCGGAGCTCCGCAACGACGCTGCGCCGCGCCTTGCGCCAGAGGCAATCCGCCTCGGCCTCGCCCAGCCAGTCAGACCGGATCTGCTCTAGCCGCTATCGTAGCCGCGGGCGGCGCGATGGCCGAGGAGAATGCCGCCGGCCATTGACGGCGCGCACGTTGCCGGTGCGGCAGCGGCTGCGTAGAATCGGAAAAAATCGCACGGAGACGCCATGCACCGCTATGAAGCCACCGTCCGCTGGCAGCGCCAGGGGCAGAAATTCGTCGACAACCGCTACAGCCGCGCCCACCAGTGGGAATTCGACGGCGGCGCGCGGGTGGCAGCCTCGTCCTCGCCGCTGGTGGTGCCGCTGCCGCTGTCGGAAGCGGCCAACGTCGATCCGGAAGAGGCGCTGGTGGCGGCCACCTCCAGCTGTCACATGCTGTTCTTCCTGTCGCTGGCGGCGCGCGCCGGCTTCACGGTCGAATCCTATGCCGATCATGCCTATGGCGTGATGGAGCGGGGCGGCGACGGCCGCACCGCCTTCACCCGCATCGTGCTGCGTCCCGACATCGCCTACGCCGGCGCCGCGCCGGACGCCGCGCAACTGGCGCGGCTGCACGAAGCGGCGCACGAGCAGTGCTACATCGCCAATTCGCTGAAGGCGCGGGTGACGGTGGAAGCGCCCTGAAACCGGCGGCGCGTCTTTCGCGCCGCGCTTACGCCTGGCGCAGCGCCTCGATCATGTTTTCCAGCTTGACGGCGTCGGCGCAGAACAGGCGGATGCCTTCGGCCAGCTTTTCGGTCGCCATCGCATCCTCGTTCAGCGCGTAGCGGAACGCCTTTTCGTCCAGCCGCAGGCGTTGCAGGCCGGCCGCAGCCGCATCCGCATCCGGCTTCAGCTTGCGCTCCACCTCTGCTTCCGTCGCCGCCAGCTGCTGCAGCAGTTCCGGGCTGATGGTCAGCAGGTCGCAGCCGGCCAGTTCCAGGATCTGCGACGTGTTGCGGAAACTGGCGCCCATCACCTCGGTGCGGTAACCGAAATGCTTGTAATAGGCATAGATGCGCCGCACCGACTGCACGCCCGGATCGTTGGCGCCGGTGTACTCCTGCCCGGTCGATTTTTTGTACCAGTCGTAGATGCGGCCGACGAACGGCGAAATCAGCTGCGCGCCGGCGTCGGCGCAGGCGGCCGCTTGCGGCAGCGAAAACAGCAGCGTCATGTTGCAGCGGATCCCTTCGCGCTGCAGCACCTCGGCGGCGCGGATGCCTTCCCAGGTCGATGCGATCTTGATCAGCACCCGCTCGCGCGCGATGCCGGCCGCTTCGTACAGCGCGATCAGCGCGCGGCCGCGGGCGATGGTGGCTTCGGTGTCGAACGACAGGCGGGCGTCGGTCTCGGTCGACACCCGGCCCGGGATGATCGACAGGATTTCGAGGCCGAAGGCGACCAGCAGGCGGTCGATGATCTCGGCGGCCGGCCGGTTGCGGTTTTCGCGCACCGCCGCCGCCAGCAGCGGCCGGTACTCGTCCTTTTGCACTGCCTTCAGGATCAGCGACGGATTGGTGGTGGCGTCATGCGGCGCGAAGGCCCTCATTGCCTGGAAGTCGCCGGTATCGGCGACGACCGTGGTGTACCGCTTCAGTTGTTCCAGTTGGTTCATGGAGCTCGCTTTCAGAGATAGGAATCCAGCTGCAGGTCGAACTTTTGCAGCGCTTTTTGGGCGTTCAGCATTTTGCGGCGGAATTCGGGGCCGCGCTGCAGCGCCAGTCCGACCGCCAGGATATCGATCACCACCAGGTGCGCCAGCCGCGCCGAGATCGGCGTGTACGGATCGCCGTCGGCGCCGATGTCGATCGGCACCAGCGC
>JBATWJ010000107.1:0-4653 GCA_049672545.1 Burkholderiaceae bacterium | reverse complement strand
GGCCAGCACCGCGCTGCGGCTGGCGTAGGTGCCGGTGCTGTGCGACACCGCCGAAGTGTCGCCATGCACCACCGTGATGTCGGCAAAGCGCGCGCCCAGCTCGTCGGCCACCACCTGCGCCAGCGTGGTTTCCAGCCCCTGGCCGTGCGAGGCGATGCCGAAATACGCGCTCACCGATCCGCTCGGATCGATCTTGATGGTAGCGATCTCGGTGCCGGTATTGATCGGCATCCCGGGCGACGCCGAGATGCGCGAGCCGATCCCGGACAGCTCGGCATAGGAGGCGATGCCGATGCCCATCCAGCGGCCGGCGGCGCGCGCCTCCTGCTGCTTGCGGCGCAGACCGTCGTAGTCGATCGCCTCGCAGCCGTCTGCCAGGCATTCGATGAAGCCGGAGCGGTCCCAGACGATGCCGGGCGCGGTCTTGTACGGGAATTCCTCCGGCTTGACCAGGTTGCGCAGCCGGATGTCGCGGGCGTCGATGCCGAGCCGGTGCGCCGCCATGTCCACCAGACGCTCCATGAAGAAGGTCGACGACGGCCGGCCGACACCGCGGTACGGCCCGGTCGGCGCCTTCGAGGTCGCCACCGCGCGCACCCTGCCGTGGTACACCGGCACCCGGTACGGGCCCGGCATGAAGCTGATCACCTGCACCGTCTCCAGCCCGGCGGTCCACGGATAGATCGAATAGGCGCCGACGTCGCCGATCGCCTCCACCCGCAGCGCCAGGATGTGCCCGTCCTGGTCCAGCGCCAGCTCGGCGTCGACCATCTCGTCCCAGCCCTGGCTGGTCGACATCAGGTCTTCCAGCCGGTCGCCGGTCCACTTCACCGGCCTCCCCAGTTCGCGCGCCAGCGCGCAGACCGTGATCTCCTCCGGATACAGCGAACCCTTGGCGCCGAAGCTGCCGCCGACGTCCGGCGCGATCACACGCATGCGGCTGCCGGGGATACCGAGGATCTGCACCAGCGCATCGCGCACGATGCCGGGGCTGCCGGTCGACGAATGCAGCACCATCTGACGCCGGCCCTGGTCGTACTCCGCCAGGTAGACGCGGTTTTCCATCGCCAACGCGGTCTTGCGCGAAAAGCGGAAGCGGCCGCCGACCTTGACCGGCGCCGCCGCCAGCGCGGCGTCGATGTCGCCGCGCCGAAATTCGCGTCGCACCAGCACGTTGGTGCCGGCTTCCTCGTGCAGCAGCGGCGCGTCCGGCTCGGCCGCCTGCTCCGGATCGACCACCAGAGGCAACGGTTCATAGTCGATGTGGATGTACTCCATCGCGTCTTCGGCGATGTAGCGGCTTTCCGCCACCACCGCCACCACCGCCTCGCCAACGAAGCGCACCTTGCCGCGTGCCAGCGGATAGATGGCGGTCGGGTGGTAGTCCGGCATCTTGGAGGTGGCGTAGATCGGCTTGACCATCCGGTCCATGTCGTCGGCGGTAAACACCGCGACCACGCCCGGCAGCTCCAGCGCCGCCGCATAGTCGATGCTGTTGATCCGCGCGTGCGACTGGTCGCTGCGGCGGAAGGCGACGTGCAGCGCGTTGGCGACCTGCTTGTCGTCGACGTAGCTGCCGCGCCCGGTCAACAGGCGTGGGTCCTCGGTGCGCTTGACGCGGCTGCCGACCAGTTTCTTGCTATGAATTGCTGCATCCATGTTTGTTCGTCCGCCTGCTTTTTGCTACCGTCATTCGTAATAGTCGGCGCCCTTGCGCAGCGCCTCCCATTGCTCGGCGTCGTGGCCGTAGATCACGGTGGCGCCGCCGGCCTCGATGCGGCGGATTTCGTCCATCGAGCGCGCCGACTGCTCGACATCCAGCGTGTTGCGCGGATGGATGTCGCGCTCCAGATTGGCGCGCAGCGCCACCGCGTCCGACGCCAGCAGGAAGCTGCCGGAGCGGTCCAGCGCCACCAGCGCCGCCATCATGCCGGCGGTGTGGCCCGGCACCGGCAGCAGCAGCACGCGGCCGTCGTTGAACAGGTCGCGCTGGCCGTCCACGGTATCGACCGGCATCGGCTGCTTCCAGTCGACTGGCAAAAAGCCCATCTTCTCGGCGTCGGCGGCGCGCGCCGCCTCCAGCGCGCGCGCGTGGCAGACGACAGTGGCCTTGCGGAAGAATTCATTGCAGCCGCAATGGTCGGAATGGAAATGCGAATTGACGACGACGTCGATGTCGTCCGGCACCATGCCGATCGCCGCCAGCTGGTCGACCACGTTTTCGTCAGGTTTGGAAATCGGCACCATCGCCTTCGCCATCGAACCCCAGCGCGCCGCGGCGTCGGCGGCGGTCGACGGATGGCAGCCGGTGTCGAACAACACATTGCCCTGCTTGTGCTTCAGCAGGAAGCAGGACACCGGCAGTTCGATGGTGTCGGCGCGGTCGGCGTCGGGCAGGTAGACGCTCTTTTTCATGCGCAGGCGGCCGCCGGACAGGACATGCATCTTCATGCTGGATTCTCCTTGCTGTTCTTGACGCGGCGCACCGCCTCGACGATGTGCACGTAGCCGGTGCAGCGGCACAGGTTGCCGGACAGGCCGTCGCGGATGTCGGCGTCGCTTTCCAGCGGATATTTCTGCAGCATGTCGGTACAGGTCATCAGCATGCCCGGCGTGCAGAAGCCGCATTGCAGCGCGTGGCATTCATGGAAGGCCTGCTGCAGCGGGTTCAGGTTGTCCACCGTGCCCAAGCCCTCGACCGTCTGCAGCTCGCAGCCGTCGGCCTGCACCGCGAACATCAGGCACGCGCGCATGCTGTCGCCGTCGACCAGGATCGTGCAGGCGCCGCAGACGCCGTGCTCGCAGCCGACGTGGGTGCCGGTCAGACCGAGCGTATGGCGCAAGAAATCGACCAGCAAGAGGCGCGGCTCGACCGCTCTTTCGTAAGTCACGCCGTTGACGACGACGCGGATGGTGTGGGTGTCGCTCATAGCGTTTCTCCGTGGGCGCGGCGCCAGGCGTCGGCCAGCGCGCGCCGCACCAGCACGCCGACCAGGTGCCGCCGATAGTCGGCCGACGCGTGCAGGTCGGTCATCGGCTGCACCGCCGTGCGCACCGCCTGCACGACGTCGTCCAAGGTCTGTTGGTCGCAGGCCTGGCCGTACAGGATGGTTTCGGCGTCGTCGATGCGCAGCGGCGTGTCGCCGACGCCGGTCACCGCCACCCGTGCCTGCGCGACCTTGCCGTCCTCGACCGTCAGGATCACGCCGACCGCCGCCAGCGCGAAGTCGCCGGCGCGCCGTGCGACTTCCTCGAAGGCCCAGCCGGCGCCGTGCGGCAGCGGCGGCAGTTCGATCTCGGTAACCAGTTCGTCCTCCTCCACCGCCGAGGTCAACGCGGCGACGAAGAAATCGGCCGCTTCCAGCGTGCGCACGCCGCGTGGCGACTCCAGCCGGATGCGCGCCTCCAACAGCGTCATCATCAGCGGCAGTTCGGCAGCCGGATCGGCGTGCGTGATGCTGCCGCCGATGGTGCCGCGATTGCGGATCGCCAGGTGGGCGACGTGCGCCATCGCCGCGTTCAGCACCGGAAACAGCCGCTTGACCAGCGGCGAGGTTTCCAGCGTATGGTGGCGCGTCAGCGCGCCGATCGCCAGGCCGCCGTCCGGCTGCTCGCGCAGGAATTGCAGTTCGGCGATGCGGTTGATGTCGATCAGCGCCGCCGGATTCAGCAGGCGGAAGTTCAGCATCGGTACCAGGCTCTGGCCGCCGGCCAGGATCTTGGCGTCGCCGCCGGCGGCGGCCAGCATCTCCAGCGCTTCGGCCACGGTGGCCGGCCGCAAATAATCGAACTTGGGCGGTTTCATGCCGTCACTTTCCGAGGAATACCGGCTGCCGCTTCTCGACGAAGGCCAGCGTGGCATCGCGGTAGTCGTCGCTGCCGACGGCGCGCTCGATCACCTGATTGGCGATGCGGTCGGTCAGCGCGCCCGGCCCCATGGTCAGGCCATTCAGCAACACCTTGGTGCCGGCGATGGTGAGCGGCGCATTGTCGGCCAGCACCGCCGCGAACGACCTGGCGGCGCGCAGCGGATCGTCCGCCACATGGTCGGCGAAGCCGATGCGGCGCGCCTGCGCAGCGCCGAACTTCCTGGCCGAATACAGGATGCGCTTGGCCTGGGCGACGCCGACCAGCGCCAGCAGGCGCTGCGTGGCGCGCAGACCGTAGACGATCGACAGCCGCGCTGCGGGAATCGCGAATTGCGCGCCGCTGCCGGCAAAGCGGAAATCGCAGGACATCGCCAAGTGGCAGGCGCCGCCCATGCAGTAGCCGTCGACCACCGCGATGGTCGGCTTCGGCGTGGCGGCGATGGCGTCGCAGCAGCGGTCGACCGCGACTTCGTATTCGACGCCCTGCGCCACGGTGGCGCGCACCTGCGGGAATTCGGCGATGTCGGCGCCGGCGCTGAAATTGCCGCCGGCCCCGGTCAGGATGATCGCGCGCACTTCCGAGTCGCGCCCGAGCCGCTCGAAGATCGTCGCCAGCTCGCGCCACATCGCCAGCGACACCGCATTGCGCTGCCGCGGCCGATTCAGCGTGACCACCGCCGCCTTTTGGCGGACGGTGTTTTTCGGCGCGGCCTGTTTCGGCGCCGCCGCCACCGGCTTCGGCGTGCCGAACAGCCGCGCCAGCCATCCGCCCGGCGCTGCCGCC
>JBATWJ010000106.1:0-6781 GCA_049672545.1 Burkholderiaceae bacterium | reverse complement strand
CAACAGTTCAGCCGGCGACGACGGCGGCTGCGGTGCGGCCGGCGCGATCGGCGGAATGGGAGCGGCGGGCTGCACCGGAGGTGGTGAAGAAGGTTGCGAGGGAGGCTGGGATGGCGGCGTGGTGCAGGCCGCGACGGCGATCAACAGCGAGGAAACGAGTAGACTTGAACGTTTGAACGACATCTTGGAACGGGGTTATGTGGGTATTGTTGCTTGAAGCCGGCGTTGCCTTCCTGCTGCTGGCTTTCATCGTCTGGTGGACCATGTTCTCGGGCCGCAAGCCGGATGTACCGCCGCCGCGCACGCGCCGGCCGGACGACGACGCCGGGCCACGCGACTGAACGCACTCAATGCAGGGTGCGCGGCAGCGACAACACGAATTCCGGGATTTTCGCCTCGAACTGCTCGCCGTCCTCGGCCACGCAGAAATATTTGCCAACCATCGAGCCCTGCGGCGTGAACAGCGAAGTGCCGCTGGTGTATTCGAATTGCTCGCCCGGCTGCAGGAACGGCTGCTGCCCGACCACGCCGAGGCCGCGCACCTGCTCGACGCGGTTGTTGGCGTCGGTGATGATCCAGTGGCGCGAAATCAGCTGCGCCGCGATCTGCCCGGTATTCTTGATCGTGATCGTATAGGCGAACACGAAGGTCGAATGTTCCGGGTCCGACTGCTCCGCCAGATACTGGGTGCGGACGGTGACCGTGAATTCGTAAGCTGCCATTGTGCGTTCCTCATGGACGTTCTTGCCGCGCGCGGCCGGAATCCGGATTGTGACGCATGTAGGGAGCATGCGCTGCGGAAAGCGGCACCAAGGTAGAATATTCGTTTCCCCGCCCTTCCATTCCCACCGTCCCATGCCGAACTATCGCATTGCTCCCAGCATCCTGTCCGCCGATTTCGCCCGCCTCGGCGAAGAAGTCAAGAACGTCGTCGCCGCCGGCGCCGACTTCGTCCACTTCGACGTGATGGACAACCATTACGTGCCGAACCTGACGGTCGGCCCGCTGGTCTGCGCCGCGATCCGGCCGCACGTGCAGGTGCCGATCGACGTGCACCTGATGGTCAAGCCGGTGGACCGCATCATCCCGGATTTCGCCAAGGCCGGCGCCGACATCATCAGCTTCCATCCGGAAGGCTCGGAACACGTCGACCGCACGCTGCAGCTGATCCGCGACCACGGCTGCAAGGCCGGCCTGGTGTTCAACCCGGCGACGCCGTTGCACTATCTGGACTACGTGATGGACAAGCTGGATCTGATCCTGATCATGTCGGTCAATCCCGGCTTCGGCGGCCAGTCCTTCATCCCGGAAGCGCTGAAGAAAATTGCCGAAGTGCGCCGCCGCATCGACCAGTCGGGCCGCGAAATCCTGCTGGAAGTGGACGGCGGCATCAAGGTCGACAACATCGCGCGGGCGGCGGCGGCCGGCGCCGACACCTTCGTCGCCGGCTCGGCGATCTTCGGCCAGCCCGACTACAAGAGCGTGATCGACGCCATGCGCGCGCAATTGGCGGCGGCATGAACGCGCCGGAGCGCCTGACCTGGAGCGGCATACGCGCCGCCATCATCGATCTCGACGGCACCCTGGTCGACACCGCCGAGGATTTCCGGGCGGCAGTCAACCGCATGCGCGCCGACTTCGATTTGCCGCCACTGGCACTGGAAACCATCGTCGGCTTCGTCGGCAAGGGTTCGGAAAACCTGATCCGGCGCGTGCTGGCGGTCGACTTCGATGCCGCCCGCGTGGAGCGCGAGTTCGACGCCGCGCTGGCCTGCTACCAACGCCACTACGCCGACATCAACGGCCGCTACGTGGCGGTCTATCCGGGGGTGGTCGCCGGCCTCGGGGCGTTGCGCGCGCGCGGCTTGCGGCTGGCCTGTGTGACCAACAAGCCGGTCGGATTCGCAGTGGCACTGCTGCAGCAGACCGGATTGCACGACTATTTCGAGGTGGTCTACGGCGGCGATTCGCTGCCGACCAAGAAGCCCGATCCCGGGCCGCTGCTACAAGTGTGCGCCGATTTCGGGCTGGCGCCGGAGCAGGTGGTGGCGATCGGCGACTCCAGCAACGACGCGCTGGCGGCGCGCGCCGCCGGCTGCCGCGTGCTCAATGTCCCGTACGGCTACAACCACGGCCAGCCTATACAGGAAGTCGATTCCGATGGTATAGTTCCGACGCTATTGCACGCCGCTCAACTGATTTCCGCATAGTCGATCGCATCCCGCAAACCCATGTTTCTCGACAAAAAACGCACGTTCGCAGTACCGGCCGCCCTCGGGGCCTGGCTGTGGCGACGCTGGCAATCCGCCGCTGAATAAGCGCAGATCGCCGTCAGTCCCGTTTCCGTTCGCGGCTGACATCGTTTTTTGCAGCACCCGCCGCGTCCCTTCCCTTCCTGGCGCGGCCCGGAGAGAACCATGACCGAACTCGAATTCAAGTCGCTGGCCGCCCAAGGCTACAACCGCATCCCGCTGATCGCCGAAGCCTTCGCCGATCTGGAAACGCCGTTGACGCTGTACCTGAAGCTGGCGCAGTCGCAGCGCGCCGGCAAGAATACTTTCCTGCTGGAATCGGTGGTCGGCGGCGAACGTTTCGGCCGCTATTCCTTCATCGGCCTGCCGGCTTCGACGCTGTTGCGCAGCGTCGGCAATACCATCGAAGTGCTGCGGCACGACGAAGTGGTCGAGCGCACCGAAGGCAATCCGCTGGACTTCATCGCCGCCTTCCAGGCGCGCTACCAGGTGGCCGTCCGGCCCGGCATGCCGCGCTTCTGCGGCGGGCTGGCCGGCTATTTCGGCTACGACGCGGTGCGCCACATCGAGCCGCGGCTGGCGCATTCGGCACCGCAGGATGACCTCGGCCTGCCGGACATCCAGCTGCTGGTGACCGAGGAACTGGCGGTGATCGACAACCTGTCCGGCAAGCTGTACCTGATCGTGTACGCCGACCCGAGCCAGCCGGAAGCCTACTCGAAGGCGCGCCAGCGGCTGCAGGACTTGCGCGCGATGCTGAAGCGCCCGGTCGAAGCGCCGGTCACCTCGGCTTCGGTGCGCACCGAGAGCATCCGCGACTTCTCCAAGGAGGACTACCTGAAGGCGGTGGCGCGCGCCAAGGAATACGTGATGGCCGGCGACCTGATGCAGGTGCAGATCGGCCAGCGCATCAGGAAGCCCTATGTCGATTCGCCGCTGTCGCTGTATCGCGCGCTGCGTTCGCTGAATCCGTCGCCGTACATGTATTACTACAACTTCGGCGCGCTGCAGATCGTCGGCTCGTCGCCGGAAATCCTGGTGCGCAACGAAGCGCAGAGCGACGGCAGCCGCAAGGTCACGATCCGGCCGCTGGCCGGCACCCGTCCGCGCGGCGCCACTCCGGAAAAGGATGCGCAGCTGGCGAAGGAACTGCTGGCCGATCCGAAGGAAATCGCCGAGCACGTGATGCTGATCGACCTCGCGCGCAACGACATCGGCCGCATCGCCGAGACCGGCAGCGTCAAAGTGACGGAAAAGCTGGTGATCGAAAAATACTCGCACGTGCAGCACATCGTCTCCAACGTCGAAGGGCGCTTGCGCGACGGCCTGTCGAATCTGGACGTGCTGAAGGCCACCTTCCCGGCCGGCACGCTGTCCGGCGCGCCGAAGGTGCGGGCGATGGAAATCATCGACGAGCTGGAGCCGGTCAAGCGCGGCATCTACGGCGGTGCCTGCGGCTACCTGTCGTTCGGCGGCGAGATGGACGTCGCGATCGCGATCCGCACCGGGGTGATCCAGGACGGCATGCTCTATGCGCAGGCGGCGGCCGGCATCGTCGCCGACTCGGTGCCGGAAATGGAATGGCAGGAAACCGAAAACAAAGCCCGCGCGGTATTGAGAGCGGCGGAGCAAGTGCAGGACGGCCTGGACGGAGAGCGCTGACATGCAAAATCTCCGCCAAGCGGGCTTTGTTTCGGCGCAGGCTAACCTGCGCGCAGCGCAGGTTAAGCGCAGCGGCCGGAGCCAAAACAAAGCCCGCGCGGTATTGCGGGCTGCGGAGCAAGTTCAGGACGGCCTCGACGGCGAACGCTGACCGCCTGCCGTCATGTCCGCCCGGCAGTCCGGCGCGGATTTCTCCTTCCTACCGACAAAGGAATTGCGATGATCGATCTGCGCAGCGATACCGTGACGCGCCCTTCCGCCGCGATGAAGGCGGCGATGGTCGCCGCCGAACTGGGCGACGACGTCTGGGGCGACGACCCCACCGTCAACCGCCTGCAGCAGGTGATGGCCGAACGCTGCGGCAAGGAAGCCGCGCTGTTCTTCCCGAGCGGCACGCAAAGCAACCTGGCGGCGCTGATGGCGCATTGCCAGCGCGGCGACGAATACATCGTCGGCCAGCAGGCGCATACCTACAAGTTCGAAGGCGGCGGCGCCGCGGTACTGGGCTCGATCCAGCCGCAGCCGCTGGAAAACGCCGCTGACGGCAGCATCCCGCTGGAAAAAATCGAGGCGGCGATCAAGCCGATCGACGACCACTTCGCGCGCACGCGCCTGTTGGCGCTGGAAAACACCATCGGCGGCAAGGTGCTGCCGCCGGCTTACCTGCAGGCGGCGCAACAACTGGCGCGCGCCAAGGGCCTGGCGCTGCACCTGGACGGCGCGCGCGTCGCCAACGCGGCGGTGGCGCAGGAGATTTCGCTGGAACAGGCCTGCGCCGGTTTCGATACGGTGTCGATCTGCCTGTCCAAGGGACTGGGCGCCCCGGCCGGCGCGGTACTGGTCGGCAGCACCGAACTGGTCGCGCGCGCGCGGCGCTGGCGCAAGATTTTGGGTGGTGGCATGCGCCAGTCCGGCATGCTGGCGGCGGCCGGACTGTATGCGCTGGAGCACAATGTCGCGCGGCTGGCCGAGGACCATGACAACGCCGCCGCGCTGGCCGCCGGCCTGGCCGCCATCGACGAACTGGAAGTGACGAGCGCCGCCACCAACATGGTATTCGTCAAGGTGCCGCCCGCCGCCTGCGCGGCGCTGGAAGCGTATCTGAAGGAACGCGGCATCCTGACCCAGATCGGGCCGGTCAGCCGCTTCGTCACCCATCTGGACGTCGGCGCCGTCGACATCGACACGGTGCTGGCGGCGTGCCGCGACTTCTTCGCCGCCGCGCCGCAGTCGACAGCGACGGCAGCCACCGCCGCATCGCGCTATGCCTGAGGAACCATCATGCTGCTGATGATCGACAACTACGATTCGTTCACCTACAACCTGGTGCAGTATTTCGGCGAGCTGGGCGCCGAGGTGCGCACCTTCCGCAACGACGAAATCACGCTGGAGCAGGTGGAAAAGCTGCAGCCGCAGCGCATCTGCATTTCGCCCGGCCCCTGCACGCCGCACGAAGCCGGCATCTCCGTGCCGCTGCTGCAGCAGTTCGCCGGCAAGATCCCGATCCTCGGCGTCTGCCTCGGCCACCAGAGCATCGGCGCCGCTTTCGGCGGCAAGGTGGTGCGTGCCAAGGAAATCATGCACGGCAAGGTATCGGCGATCGCGCATACCGGGGTCGGCGTATTTGCCGGCTTGCCGAGCCCGTTCACCGTGACCCGCTACCACTCGCTGGCGATCGAACGGGCGTCGCTGCCGGCCTGCCTGGAAGTCACCGCATGGACCGACGACGGCGAAATCATGGGTGTGCGCCACCGCGAGTTCGACATCGAGGGGGTGCAGTTCCACCCGGAATCGATCCTGTCCGAGCACGGCCATGCGCTGCTGCAGAACTTCCTCGCGGCGCGCCACTGACCACGGCGCGGCCGGCCGCCGCCCCGCTCCACCCTTCCAAAGGAAACCACATCATGTCGATCACCCCGCAGGAAGCGCTGTTGCGCTGCATCGAACACCGCGAAATCTTCCACGATGAAATGCTGTCGCTGTTTCGCCGCATCATGAGCGGCGAAATGTCGCCGGTGCTGATCGCCGCGCTGACCATGGGCCTGCGCGTGAAGAAGGAAACCATCGGCGAGATCGCCGCCGCCGCCCAGGTGATGCGCGAATTCGCGACCAAGGTGCCGATGGCCGACACCAGCAAGCTGCTGGACATCGTCGGCACCGGCGGCGACGGCGCCAACACTTTCAACATCTCGACCGCCAGCATGTTCGTCGCCGCCGCCGCCGGCGTGCGCGTGGCCAAGCACGGCGGCCGCAGCGTGTCGTCGTCATCCGGCAGTGCCGACGTGCTGGAGGCGCTCGGCGCCAACATCAACCTGACGCCGGAGCAGGTGGCGCAATCGATCGCGCAAAGCGGCATCGGCTTCATGTACGCGCCGAACCACCACGCGGCGATGAAGCATGCCGGCGCGGTACGCAAGGAACTGGGCGTGCGCACCATCTTCAACATCCTGGGACCCTTGACCAATCCGGCCGGCGCGCCGCACATCCTGATGGGCGTATTCCACCCGGACCTGGTCGGCATCCAGGTGCGGGTGCTGGAACGCCTCGGCGCGCAGCGCGCGCTGGTGGTGTGGGGACGCGACAACCTCGATGAAGTCTCGCTCGGCGCCGGCACGCTGGTCGGCGAACTGATCGACGGCAAGATCCGCGAATATGAAATCCATCCGGAAGACTTCGGCCTGCAGATGTCGGCTACCCGCAACCTGAAGGTCGATGGCGCCGCCGAATCGAAACAGAAGCTGCTGGAGGCGCTCGACAACCAGCCCGGCCCGGTGCGCGACATCGTCGCGCTGAACGCCGCCACCGCGCTGTATGCGGCCGGCGCCGCCGCCTCCATCGGCGAGGGACTGGAGCGCGCGCGCGAAGCG
>JBATWJ010000105.1:0-3074 GCA_049672545.1 Burkholderiaceae bacterium | reverse complement strand
GCTGATGCGGCGCATGCGCGCGGCGGATGCGGTGATAGTGCGACGGCGGCGGCGCCGCCAGCGCCAGGCGCGGCAACTGCCGCAGCAGCGGATTCTGATGCAGCATCTTGCGGCTCTTGCGCCAGGTGGCGTCCAGCACCACCAGCTGCAGTTGCCGAGGATCGGCCAACGGCAGCGCCGGCGCGGGCGAATCGGCGGCGGCATCGGCCGGGTACAGCAGCACCGACCCCGGCCCCAAGAGCGCCTGCAGGCGCTGCTGGTCGAAACGCTCGCCGATTTCGACGCGGCCGTTGGCCAGAGACAGGTGCAGCAGACTGGCGCTGTTCTTGGCTTGGCCGGCTTCCAGCGGATGCTGCAGGATCAGCACCGGCACCCGGTTGGCGACCGGCGTGATCCAGCGGCAGATGCAGGCGCTTTGCGGCCGCCGGCAGCGTGCGCAGAGAAGGCGCCTGGGCGCCGCCGCGTGATTCGAAGTTGGGAGATTCACGGAATGGGCGCCGGCACCGGGACGTCAGGCTTATGCGGGAATGGCCGCGACGGCTTCAATTTCAATCAAAAACTCCAGTCACGCGGGCACTTCGACCATGGTGCCTGCCGGCCCGTTTTGCGGAAAATCGCGGAGCCACCTATCCGACAGGCGGTGGAAAACGTGATGTCGATGACAAAAATGGTGAGCTTGAGGATGTCCGTCATGGTCGCGCCGTTTGTCTCCGGCTGCACACACCGATTTTCGAGTACCTGGCGCGCCGGCGCAACGACCTTGCCATTGCGGACCGGTTTACCGTCGGTATCGGGACTGACTTGCTGCGATCCCGGAGCCGGCATGCCCCGGCAAAACGGCCGCCGCCATCAGGCTGCCGGCGGCCGATCGTCCTTGGCGCCGGCCAGCCGCGTGAAGAGATCGATCGGCATCGGGAACACGATGGTCGAGCTCTTGTCGCCGGCGATCGTGGTCAGCGTCTGCAGGTAGCGCAGCTGCATCGCCTGCGGCTGCCGCGCCAGCATCTGCGCCGCCTGCAGCAGCTTCTCCGAAGCCTGCAATTCGCCTTCGGCGTGGATGATCTTGGCACGCCGCTCGCGCTCGGCCTCGGCCTGGCGCGCGATCGCGCGGATCATGGTTTCGTTGATGTCGACATGCTTGATCTCCACCGTCGACACCTTGATGCCCCAGGCGTCGGTCTGGCTGTCGAGCACGCGCTGGATGTCGAGGTTGAGCCGCTCGCGCTCGGCCAGCAACTCGTCCAGCTCGTGCTTGCCGAGCACCGCGCGCAGCGTGGTCTGCGCCAGCTGGCTGGTGGCTTCCAGGAACTGCACCACCTGGATCACCGATTTTTCCGGATCGACGACGCGGAAATACACCACCGCGTTGACCTTGACCGAGACGTTGTCGCGCGTGATCACGTCCTGCGGCGGCACGTCGAACACGACGGTGCGCAGGTCGACCTTGACCATCTGCTGCACGATCGGGATCAGGATGAACAGTCCCGGCCCCTTGACCTTCCAGAAACGGCCCAGCGTGAATACCACGCCGCGCTCGTATTCGCGCAGCACACGGATCGCCATCAGCAGCAACAGCACGATCAGCAGCACCAGGATGCCGCCGAATCCGAAGGACCATTCCATGGCTATTCTCCTTGCTTGAGATCGTCGGCCGCGACCACGGTCAGCACCAGGCCGTTGCGCGCCACCACCCGCACGCGCTGGCCGCGTTTCAGCGGCACCGCGCTTCTCACCGCCCAATGTTCGCTGTGGACCCGGGCCCAGCCTTCTCCCTGCAGGTCCTCCAGCACCTCGCCGATGCTGCCCAGCATGGCTTCGCGGCCGCTGACTTGCGGGCGCCGGCGCGCCTTGACGGCGACGCTGGCGACCGCGAACACGAAGGCGGCGGAAAACACGCTGACCGCGGCGATCAGGCCGAGCGGCACGCCGTAGCCGGGCAGCTCGGTGTCGATCAGCATCACCGCACCCAGCGCGAAGGCGATGATGCCGCCCACCGCCAGCACGCCGAAGCTGGTCAGGAACACCTCGGCCACCATGAACGCCAGCCCGAGCAGGATCAGCGCCAGGCCGGCGTAATTGACCGGCAGCATGTGCAGCGCGAACAGGCCGAGCAGGAGGCAGATGGCGCCGACTACGCCGGGCAGCACGAAGCCGGGATTGGCGAATTCGAAGAACAAGCCGTAGACGCCGGCCATCAGCAGCAGCAGCGCCATGCTGGGATCGGTGATCACGCCCAGGAGGCGGCTCTTCCAGTCCGGCTGTAGCGTGATGACGTCGGCGCCGCGCGTGTGCAGCACGTGCTCGCCGCTGGCGGTGCGCACGGCACGTCCATCCAGCCGTGCCAGCAGCGCCGGCACGTCGGCGACGGTAAGGTCGATCACCTTCTGCGCCAGCGCCTCGTCGGCCGACAGGCTGACCGCTTCGCGCACCGCGCGCTCGGCCCACTCGGCATTGCGGCCGCGCAGTTGCGCCAGCCCGCGGATGTAGGCGGCGGCATCGTGCATCTGCTTGCGCGCCATGGTGCCCTGCTCGTCTGCGGCGGGCGCCTGCTTGCCGGCGGCGTCCTTATCGGCCGTCTTTTTGGGTTGCCCGGATTCGCCGCCAAGTCCGATCTGCACCGGCGTGGCGGCGCCCAGATTGGTGCCGGGCGCCATCGCGGCGATATGGCTGGCGTACAGGATGTAGGTACCGGCGGATGCGGCGCGAGCGCCGCTCGGCGCCACGAAAGAGGCCACCGGCACCGGCGACGCCAGGATGGCCTTGATGATGTCGCGCATCGAGGTATCCAGGCCGCCCGGGGTATCCATCTGCAGCACCAGCAGTTGCGCGCCGTCCTTGTCGGCGCGGGCGATGCCGCGCGTCACGAAGTCGGCGCTGGCCGGCCCGATGGCACCGGCCAGTTGCAGCACCAGGACCGGCGCCGCATGCGCAAAATCCCGCCCCAGGCTGCAGCACAGCAGCAGCACGATCTGGAACAGCTTCCGCATACTCACACCCATCCTCCAAGGGATCAGGTGCTTTGATTATTGCAGAAATCCGGCGGCCGCAAGCAGGCGCGGAGCCCGGCTTTGCGC
>JBATWJ010000104.1:0-2324 GCA_049672545.1 Burkholderiaceae bacterium | reverse complement strand
CGCCGAGACCGAGCGCGATCGGCAGCGCGCCCATCGCCGCCGCCAGCGTGGTCATCATGATCGGCCGAAAGCGCAGCAGGCAGGCGCTGCGGATCGCCTCCACCGGCCCCTTGCCCTCGCTGCGCTGCGCCTGCAGCGCGAAGTCGATCATCATGATCGCGTTCTTCTTGACGATGCCGATCAGGAGCAGGATGCCGATGGTGGCGATCAGGGTCAGCTCGAAGCCGAAGATGCGCAGGATCAGCAAGGCGCCGACCGCCGCCGACGGCAGCCCGGCCAGGATCGTGATCGGGTGGATGTAGCTTTCGTACAGCACGCCCAGCAGGATGTAGATCACGATCACCGCCAGCACCAGCAGCGCCACCTGGCTCGATTGCGACGACTGGAACACCGCGGCGTCGCCGGCATAGGACGTGATGATCGAGGCCGGCAGGTTCAATTCGGTCTTGAAGCGCTCCATCTTTTCGGTCGCTTCGCCGAGCGACGCGTTCGGCGCCAGGTTGAACGAGATCGTCACCGCCTGCAGCTGTCCCTGGTGGTTGACCGACACCGGGCCGGCGGTGCGCTTGACGCTGGCGATCGACAGCAGCGGCACCAGCGTGCCGGTGTTGCTGCGCACGTAGATCCGCGACAGGTCGGATTCGTCCTGGGTGCCGGAGTTGTCGCTCTGCAGGATCACCGAATAGCTGTTACTGCTGGTGAAGATGGTCGATACCTGGCGGTCGCCGTAGGCGCTGTACAGCGCGCTGCGGATGTCGGCGATCTGCACGCCGGCGGCGTTGGCGCGGTCGCGGTCGATCTCGACCTGCGCCTGCAGGCCGTTCAGCTCGGCGTCGCTGGTGACGTCACGGAAGATCGGATCGGCGCGCATCTTGTTCTGCATCTGCTCGGCCCAGTCGTACAGTTCGCCGGCGCGCACGCTTTGCAGCACGTACTGGAAACGGCTCTTGCTGGCGCGCCCGCCGAGCCGCAGGTTCTGCACCGGCGTCATGTAGACCGACACGCCGGGCTGGCCGTTGAGCTTGCCGCGCAGCTGCTCCAGCACGCGATCCATCGGCTGCCGCTCACCGCGCGGCTTCAGGCCGACGAACAGGCGGCCGCTGTTGCCGCTGGTCAGGCGCGAGGTCACGTCGGACACGTTCGGATCGTTCTGGATGATGTCGGCGGTGGCGTTGACGATCTTCACCATCGCCGGATACGACACGTCCTGCGCCCCTTCGACGGTGACGCTGATCTGGCCGATGTCCTCGCTCGGGAAGAAGCCTTTCGGAATGGTGGCGAACAGCACGCCGGTCAGCACGAAGGTGGCGGCGGCGATCGCCAGCACGGTCTTGCCATGTGCCAGCGCCCAGTCGAGGCCGCGCGCGTAGGCAGCCAGCGTGGCCTGGAAAATTTTCTCGAAGCCGCGCGCGAGCCAGCCGTCTTTCTCGCCCCGCTCGTGCCGCAGGTAGCGGCTGCACAGCATCGGCACCAGCGTCAGCGACACCACCGCCGACACCATGATCGCCAGCGACACCACCGCCGCGAATTCATGGAACATCAGGCCGATCACGCCCGGCATGAAGAAGATCGGGATGAATACCGCCACCAGCGAGATCGAGATCGACATGATGGTGAAGCTGACTTCGCGCGAGCCCTTCAGCGCCGCCGCCAGCGGCTCCATGCCCTGCTCCAGGTAGCGCACGATGTTTTCCAGCATCACGATGGCGTCGTCGACCACCAGCCCGACCGCGATCGTGATGCCCAACAGCGAAATGTTGTCCAGGCTGTAGCCGAGCCAGTACATCAGCGCGCAGCAGCCGATCAGCGAGATCGGCAGCGACATCACCGGGATCGCGGTGGCCGACAGCCGTTTCAGGAACAGGAAGATCACCAGCACCACCAGCACGATGGTCAAAAACAGCGTCACCTTGACATCGTGGATCGCCTCGCGGATCGAAGTCGAGCGGTCGTTCAGCTGCAGGATGTTGATCGATTCCGGCATCTGCTGCTTGAACTGCGGCAACGTCGCCTTCACCGCATCGACCACCGCCACCGTATTGGCGTCCGGCTGGCGCTGGATCGCCAGCACGATCGACGGTTCGCCGTTGACCCAGCTGCCGCTCTTGACCTGCTCGACGCTGTCTTCGACGTCGGCGACGTCGGCCAGCCGCGTGGTCAGGCCGTTGCGGCTGCTGATCACCAGCTTGCTGAATTCGGCCGCGCTCATCAACTGCCGGTTGGCCTGCAAGGTCAGCGTCTGGCGCGGACCGTCCAGCACGCCGACCGGGCTGTTCGAGTTGGCCGCGCGCACCGCCGCCGCCAGCTCGTCCAGCGTCAGGTTG
>JBATWJ010000103.1:0-11137 GCA_049672545.1 Burkholderiaceae bacterium | reverse complement strand
CGCCAGCACCGCGGCGGCGGCCGAGGATGGCGCGCTCACGCGCCGCTCCGCCGCCGGTTACCGTCACATGAGGAAATCACGGGATCGAAGCCCATCTTATACTCCGGGCGGTATTTTAAATGCCGGTTGCCAACTCTGCGGGATAAGGCCATTTTCAGGCATACACCCTAAAACCACGAGATTGGATTGATCAACGGGCGGCGCTCTGCGCGGCGAACGTGACTTTGGCGAAGCCGGCCAGCCTGGCCGCTTCCAGCACGTTGATCACCGTCTGGTGCGGCGACAGCTGGTCGGCGTTGATGATCACCAGCGGCTCCGGTTCGCGCTCGCCGAAGGCGCCGGCGACGCTGCGCAGCTCGGCCGAGAGCGTGGCCGGATCGCGCGCGGCGGTGGCGACATTGTTGATCGCGTAGCGCCCCTGGGCATCGACCGCGACGTTGATCTCGCGCGGCTGCTGCTGCGCCTTTTCGGCGTCGGCGGTCGGCAGCGTGATCTGCAGCGCGGTGAACTTGCTGTAGGTGGTGGTCACCATCAGGAAGATCACGATCACCAGCAGCACGTCGATGAACGGGATCAGATTGATCTCGGGGTCTTCCCGATGTCGGCCTTTGCGGAAATTCATGCGCGCATCCGGTTCAGCGGCGCCTGCCGTGCACGGTGTCGACGAACTTCACCGCCTGCTGCTCCATCGCCAGCACGAAGCCATCGACCAGCGCGCGGAAATGGCGGTAGAAGATCAGCGCCGGCATCGCGATCGCGAGGCCGAAGCCGGTGTTGTACAGCGCCACCGAAATGCCGTGCGCCAGTTGCGCCGGGTTGGCGCCGGTCGGGTCCTGGGCGCTGAAAATTTCGATCATGCCGACGATGGTGCCGAACAGGCCGAGCAGCGGCGCCAGCGTGGCGACGGTGCCGATGGTGGTCAGGAAGCGCTCCAGCTGGTGCGCGCTGGCCTGGCCGGCTTCCTCGATCGCTTCCTTCATGACGTCGCGCGGCGCGTCGACGTTGCGCAGGCCGGCCGCCAGCACCCGCCCAAGCGGCGAATTCTGTTCCAGGTCGTCCGCCACCTCGGCCGTGACCTTGCCGTTGTGATACACCCGAATCACTTCCTGCAGCAGGTTGGGCGGCAGGATGCGGTTGCGGCGCAGGTACAGGATCCGTTCGACGATCAGCGCGGTGGCGACGATCGACACGATCAGCAGCAGCCAGATCGGCCAGCCGGCAGCTTCGAAAATGGCAAGCAAGGGGACTCCTCAGGTGGATTCCGGCACGTAAAACGTCCGGATGCAGAATGTAACGTTTTGGGCGGCGCCGGGCAAGCGCGGATGCCGGCACGGGCGTGGCAGGCGGTGAATTTTAACCATGGAAAAGTTGACGCAAGTCCGTCGGTCTACCGATATTGCCTTTCTAGAACGACGTTGATCGTCGAACGCTTCCACGACCCGAAGCGTCGCCTTGGCTACGCCGGCGAGATCGCACCGGCCGAGTTCGAAAAGCTGCCGTTTGACCGGCCCGAGGATACCCATTGAAGTCCGGGCGGGTCAAAGGAACGGCCTTGCACGAACAATGTCGAAATGCAAATCAAGTTCTTTGGTGGGGACGCTGTGTTTTCCAAGGAAGAATGGAAATGACCTCCAGCATGCACGCGCAGGTTCTTACCGATATCCGCCAGCCTCTGCGACCAGGGACGCTACCGCTACCGGAGCCGGGACCGCAGGAAGTGCTGCTCGAAATCAGTGCCTGTGGCGTATGCCGGACCGATCTGCACATCGTTGATGGAGAATTACCGGTTCCTAGCCTGCCGTTGGTGCCAGGGCATGAAATCGTTGGCCGCATTGCCGGCATGGGCCGCAAGGTCGTTGGCTTCCAGATTGGCGACCGTGTTGGAGTGCCGTGGTTGGGCTGGACCTGCGGCCATTGCGACTATTGTCTGGCAGGACAGGAAAATCTGTGCAACGCGGCGCGTTTTACCGGGTATCAAATCAATGGCGGCTATGCCGACCATACGGTTGCGGACGCGCGTTACTGTTTCGCCATCCCGCCCCAGTATTCCGATGCCGAAGCCGCCCCTCTGCTATGTGCGGGCCTGATCGGCTACCGGGCCTTGCGCATGGCGGGGGCGGCAAAGCGCGTCGGCCTCTATGGTTTCGGCGCGGCCGCTCATCTGCTGGCGCAGCTGTGTGTACAACAAGGCAGGGAAATCTATGCCTTCGTACGGCCTCAAGACGAGGCTGCCAAGGAATTTGCGAGAAAAATGGGAGCCAAGTGGGCGGGAGATTCGACTACGCTGCCGCCCGTCTCGCTGGATGCGGCGCTGTTGTTCGCCCCTGTGGGGGAGATGGTGCCTGCCGCGCTACGTGCGGTGTCCAAGGGCGGCAGCGTGGTCTGCGCCGGCATCCACATGACCGATATTCCTTCATTCCCCTACGCCCTGTTGTGGGGCGAGCGCATCCTGCGCTCGGTCGCCAATCTGACACGCGCGGATGGCACCGCCTTCTTCGAAGCTGCGGCCGGATATCGGCTGCACTCGCAAGTGCAGACTTATCCCCTGGAACGGGCGAACCAGGCCCTGAACGACCTTCGCGGAGGAAAGCTGCAAGGGGCGGCAGTGCTGGTGCCTTCACACTGAATAGCCGTGCTTACCGCGCTCATGGAGGCTATCGTCGCGCCCGGGATGTACCGGCATCGGCATGAGGCTCCAGCCCGCTGCCACCACCACCCTAGTGGTCGCCACTGCGCGCCGCCCCTTCATCGCCGGACACATGAAACCGCCCCTGTTCAAGCCGGCAGGATCAGGCGGGCAGCAAACCGATCGCATGCATTTTTCCCTGGGCAAGCCATTTCGAAAGGAGTGCACCATGTTCCCTTACAAAAAAATACTCGTGGCGGTGGATGGCAGTCCGATATCCGACCTCGCGCTCGATGAGGCAATCCAGCTGGCGCGGGAAACCGGGGCGGAACTGGAACTGATCCACGTGGTGGACGAACTGGTCTATCTGAACGGTTTCGAATCGGCCACCTGCTATATGGAAGATGTCTTGCCCCTGATGCAGGCGGAAGGAGAAAAGGTGCTGGAAGCGGGGCGCATCAAGGCCGCGGCGCAAGGCGTCACGGCCAGATCATGTCTGAAGATGAGCGGCGCCGGCCGCATGTGCGATCTGGTCGCCGAACAAGCGCAAACATGCCAGGCGGACCTTCTCGTCCTCGGTTCGCATGGCCGGCGCGGCATCAGGCGCTGGCTGTTGGGAAGCGACGCCGAACAAATCCTGCGCATTTCCCCGGTGCCGGTGCTCTTGGTAAGAGCGCCGGCGGAGGAAATCAAAACAGCGGCCGGCTAGAAAGCTAGCCGCGGAAAATATCGAACGGTTCGATTTTCAATACCTTGCGTATGCCGATATAGCTCGATACCGCCGCGATCACGAGCACCATGCCGAGCGCCAGGCCGAGATTGGTGAAGGTGACGAGCGACGCGTAGTCGGGCACGCGGAGCTTGGCCGCCGCGATCACGAGCGTGCACAGACCCACGCCAATTCCATAGCCGGTCAGGGCCGTGAAAAGCGCCTGGAACAGGATCATGTACACCAGCTCTTTTCCTTGTGCGCCTATGGCCTTGAGTGCGCCGAACTTCTCCAGGTTTTCCAGGATGAAGGAATAAAACGTCTGGCCGGAAATCGACAGACCGACGATGAAACTGAAGACAGTCATCATCAGGATGTTCATGCCGATACCGGTTTGGTACTTATAGAAATCGCCGATGCGTCGAATGAATTCTTCCTTGGTCAATGCCAGGTAGCCCAGCTTTGCCACTTCCTGCTTGATCAGCGATATGGCGGCGGCATCCTTGATTTCGACCAGCACGTATGCCGTCGTATAGCGCGTCGAGGGAATGTACTGAATGGCCCGGCTGTAGGTCGTATACAGCGTCGGTACGCCGAACAGACCGCCGGAGGCGACCTTGGCGATGCCGACCACGACGCCGCGATGATCGTTCAGCTCGAACTCGCTGCCGATGGTCGGATTGTGCAGTTTCTTGAATTCCGCGTCGTGCACGACGATGAAACCGTTCTCCGCATAAATGTCCTGGATATTTCCCCGCTCCAGCAGAGGCCGGCCAAAAAGGCTGGTGTCATCGAGGCCGATGACGCTGACGGGCTGAAATGTGCCGTCGCGCAGCTTGACCTGGGCACCACCTGAATAGAGCGGTACCGCGTAGCGCACGCCTGGAACGCTGCGTACCGCGTCGAGCAGGTAATCCGGCACGGGAATCGAACTGGCGACGGTATTGACGGCAGGGTCCATGACCCAGACGCTGGCGCCGACATTGGTCACCGTTGCCGATGCTCGGTCCAGAATGCCGGAGAAGATCGACATCATTTGCACCATCAGGAAAACGGCGAAGACAATGCCGACCAAAAGCGTAAGGAATTTCCCGCGATCATTCACCAAAAGCTTGTAGGCAAGGAGCAGAATGCCGCGTATTTTCATGGATAGGCTTCCCGGTCTGACAAGGCATGCGTCAGCGGCCCGTCCTGCCAGCCACCGCCAAGCGCCAGAAACAGTGCCGTGGTGTCCTGATAGCGCTGTGTTTTTGCCTGCAGATACGCAATCCGTGCTTGATAGAACTGCGCATCGGCGATCAGGACATCCACATAGCCGACCAGCCCGGCACGATAGTTGGCCTGCAAAAGCTGCAACGCCTGTTCCGCTGATGCGACCGCCTCGCCCTGCGCCTGCACCGCCTGGGCATCGTGTTCCAGCGCGGTCAGCGTATCGGCGACTTGGGCGAACGCGGAAAGCACCACCTGGCGGTAGTCCGCCAAGGATTTGCGATAGGCTTCGATCGCCGCCTTGTTCCGATAGCGCAGTGTGCCGCCTTCAAATAGGGGGAACGACATGCCGGGTCCGACGCTCCAGAATTTGCCGGCGTTTTCTTCAAGACTGCCGAAGGTGGCGCCACTCCTGCCGTAGGCGCCGTTCAACGTCATCGTGGGAAAGAGCGCGGCGGTCGTGACGCCGATATTGGCGCTGGCCATGTGCAACTGCGCTTCCGCGGACAGGATATCGGGCCGTTGCCTGACCAGGGCCGAAGGCAAACTGAGCGGCAGCGTCCGCGGCAGGGACAGGCTGGCGAAGGCGAGCTTCGGCGACCGCCATTCCGCCGGCGTCCTGCCGGCCAGAGAAGCCAGCAAATGGTCGGCCTGATCGACGCGTTGGCGCAATGCCGGAATACTGGCCCGGCTGGACGCCAATTGGCTTTGTACGCTTAACACCGTGCTGTAAGGCACGGTGCCTGCATCGGCCCGGGCGCGAGCGATGTCCAGCTGCTCCGATTGCAAGGCGATCAATTCCTCGGTGGCGTCGATCTGTTCAAGGTAGGCGGCTTGCGCAATGAGGGTATTGACGACGTTGCCGGAGACCGTGAGGTAAGTCGCCGACAGGGTATGGCGCTGGAAATCGGTTTGCGCCGCCAGGCCTTCGACGGTGCGGCGCGCGCCGCCGAAAACATCGAGCGCGTAGCTGACGGCAGCACCTAAAGTGTAGAGATTGAATACGCCAGCCGCGGTCCCGACGCCGCGCTCGAACGGCGACACGCGCTCGCGGACTGCGGAAAGATCGACTCCGACGGACGGATAAAAGACGCCATATCCGGCCTTCAGATTCTGCTGGCTTTGGCGCAAGGCCGCCTGCGCGGACTGCAAGCTGGCATTGTGATCGAGCGCCTGCTGCATCGCGGCATCCAGATCCGCCGAACGGAACAGCTTCCACCATGCGCCATTCACTGCCGCGCCGGATTCGAAACTTTGCGACGTGCCGTCGGCTTCTACCATAGAGACCAACTGCGTTGCCGTTGTATAGCGCTCCACGGAAGGCGGCGCGGGGCGAACGAAATCCGGGCCGACGGCGCAGCCGCTGCATAGGGCAAAAAAAGCAAGGCTGCAGGACCAGGCGCCAGCGACGACGCTTCGCCGCGAGAAAGAGAAGCTAGGGAAGTCCGCCATTCATTTCTCGCCGATGTACACATCCGCCAGTTGTCCCGGATAGAGATTCACATTCGCCGGCCTGGAGAAGCGGAAGATTACCGGCAGCACGCGCAGGTCGACCCGTTCCTGCCGCTGGTCGGAAAGCTGGATCTTGGGCGATACATAAGGCTGGATGCGAACGAATTCGAGCGGCAGCCTGATATCGGTACCGCGTATCGACATCTGCGCCTTGATCGCCGACGGCGGCGGCAGACGGCTGATCAGGATTTCGTCGATGTAGCAGCGGATGTTGAAGTAATCCTGGCGTCCGCCCATGACGATGACAGGAACGGTCCCTTGCGTGTACGTGTTGTAGACGCCCTGCGGCGAGACATAGTTACCTACCCCGGTGTTCAATGACAACACCATGCCGTCGACCGGAGCCTTGATGGTGTATTTCTCCAGCACGGCATTCGAGCCCTCATAGGCCTTGGTGAAGGCTTCCAGTTGCTGTTGCTGATTGTTGATGTCGTACATCCACGCACCTGCCTTGGTGAGATCGTATTGGCGTTGGGCGACATCGCGATTGGCTTGCGCGGTATTCAAGGCGTTGCGCGCATTGTCGAGCGCGTCCCTGCTGACCGAGCGGGGCTCGATGTCATACGAGCGCTGTTGTTTGTCGAACTGATCTCGGGCTGTCCTCAGACTCGCATCGGCGAGTGCGAGCTGGGCTTTCACCACTTCCAGCGTTTCCTTGCGCGGTTGGGCCTTCAGCGCCTGCAACAGAGTCCTGGCGGCATCGGCCTGGGCTTTTTGCTGCGCCGCCGTGGCCCGTTGCACCGTGTCGTCCAGTGCCAGCAGCGGCGCGCCAGCCTGCACGGCATCGCCCTCCCTGACCAGGATGCGCTGTACCGTTCCGGCCACTTCCGGGTAGATATTGATGTTTTGCCCGTTGGACTGGGCGCTTTCGATGATGCCGTTTGCGTAGATGCCCTTCTCGTAGGGATTGGGCGCTGGATTAAAGACCGGTGCCTGCGCCTTCGTCTCGATGCCGAAATAGACGGCGGCTCCCACCCCGATGAAAGCGCCAAGGGCGGACAGGACAAAGAGCACTCGATTTTTCATCATGCCGCCTTCTCGAAGCCGATGATCCTGCCGTCTTCCATGTGCATGATGCGGTCGGCGTATTCGAAGATCCGCGCATCATGGGTAACGATCAGGATGCATCGATTCCGGTTGAGAACTTGGTCATGCACGAACGAGAGGATTTTCCGCCCCGTATCGCCATCCAGCGAAGCGGTCGGTTCATCGAGCACCAGGATGTCCGGCTGGCTGACGATCGCCCGCGCGATAGCGACGCGCTGCTGCTCCCCGCCACTTAGTTTCAGCGGCGGCAGGTCGGCCTGCTTCGTGAGGCCGACGATCTCGAGATATTTCAACGATTGCGAAATGGCTTCGCTCCAGTCCTGTTTTTTCAGGATCAACGGTATAGCGACGTTCTCCGCCGTCGTCAGGCGGGGAAACAGATGGAAATCCTGGAAAACGAAACCGATGGTGTTGAGGCGAAAATCCGCCAAGGCGTTGTCATCGAGCTGCCAGATATCGGTGTCTTTGACTATCACGCTGCCCTCGTTGGGCCGCAGGATGCCCGAGATGATGCTCAGCAACGTGGTCTTGCCGCTGCCGGAAGGCCCAACGAGATACAGCATTTCGCCAAAGTAGGCGTCGAAGCTTGCATGATCGACCGCCATGGTTCTGGCGGCGCCTTCGCCAAACCATTTGGTAAGAGCTTTCGCCTTGACAGCGAGACGTTGCATGGCCGGTTCTTGTGAAAGGTGTCAGTCAGCAGGTGATAGACCGGACCAAGGTTCCCGCCCAGAGCTCAAAGGACTCGGCACATGCTCTCTTCAAGGTAACTTGGACATTCCTCCTGAAGCGGCACCAGACGCCGCACTCATCATAGTCATAGCCGGATCCAGACACGGTTGCGTGCCTGTGCATCGGAAAATGCACACCATCCCGCCAGCGTAGCCATTCCTCCAGCTTCAGCCGGTTGGCCGGCGCCAGCGCGACTGCAGTGGCCGGCCATGGCCTTCAGTAAGCATGCTGCAATTCATATCGCCATTGCCGCAGTCGACCAAACCAGGTTGGTTCTCCGCCCCAAGAGTGGGCTACCGGGCGCCAGCCGACTCCAGTCGACGTGCGTCATTCATCGAATTCAGCCATGCGAAGACTCCACTGACATTCGACCGACAGAAACGCAGCCCCGTGCGGCAGTTGCAGGGGTGACTTATCAATGAACCTCCAACTTCTTGCTTGTCGCCGGTTCTTTCTTCGGCAGCGTCAGAGACAGGATACCGTTCTCGTACTTCGCATCCGCCTTCGATTCGTCGACCTCCTGCGGCAACGTAAAGCTGCGCATCTGTTCACCATAGTAACGCTCCGTGTACAGGACATTTCTAGCCGGTTTTTCCGCCCGTTCCTCTTTCACTTCCGCCCGCCCTGATGGACACTGCATTGCCGGAAATATCTATCGATATGTCATCCTTGTTCACACCGGGCACTTCTGCCTTGACGAGGTAGCCTTGTGGAGTTTCCTCCACATCCAGCTTCATGCGCGATTGGAGATCGCGAAGGACGGGAGGCATGGAAAATTCCTTGAGAAATCTTTCGATATCGGGAAACATCCTGGCGCTCATCAAATCGGATATCCATTGATTGTCCTTCCAGTCATTCATACAGATTCATCAAAAACCATTCGACCCTTTTGAGATCGACAGCCGTATTCGATTTGAGCCAAGGCAGCCGTCAACCTTGGCAACAGACGGCCTGTAGCTGCGCATACTTCCGAATCGGGAATTTCTCCCGATCAAGGTAGGATCGTGCTCCGCCTCCTCTCAGGAAAGAGACGATCGCGGCGCCCGGAAACGACCCCCTGACGTCAAGATTGTCCTACCCGCGCAATCCCATGGAAACATCGTGTTCGCACGGATTTGAGGATGCGCAAACCAGATGGCTTCCCGATATCCTTACGTCACTCGGACGGGCTGGAATCGCCATCTTTCGCCACAGGCCGGTTGGCACTGAAACCCAGCTGAATGGAATGTCTTGCAAGCTCGCGTCGACGAGCTCGCAAGCAAACGCTGCGTGCGGCGAAACGCTTGTTTTCAAAGGAGATTATTTTGCTGCCCGGACAGCGTGCAAGGAGTAGCATATCGCTGCGGCGGCCGCCGGAAAAACTTCGCGCTGCTGCCGCCGCACCATAAAAACCACAAAATTCCAAGGAGACAAGATGCTGTTCCAGAAAACGTTCGCCACTCTCGCCGCCTGCGCCGCGCTCGCGTCGATCCACTTGCCGACGCAGGCCGGAGAAGTCCGCATCGGCACCGTCAGCGATCTGTCCGGGCCGCTGGCCAGCACGTCCATCAAGATGGTAGCTGCGACCCAGGCTTACCTGGACATGATCAACGCCAAGGGCGGCATCAATGGCAACAAGATCGTGCTGATGCAGCGCGACGACCAGTACGACCCGCGCAAGACGCCGGCGATGGTGGACGACATCATCACCCGCGACAACGTGGTGGCGCTGGTCAACAGCGCCGGCACCGCCAATACCTTCGCGATGATCAAGGCCGGCGTGCTGAGCCGGCACAAGGTGCCGCTGGTCGGCGTCTTCAGCGGTTCGGAAGTGATCCGTGGACCCGGTTCGGAATACATCTTCCACACCCGCCCGACCTACCATGACGAAGTGATGAAGATCGCACGCGTGGCGTCGACGCTGGGCGTCAAGAAAATCGCAGTGCTGTACCAGGAAGACGGCTTCGGCGCCAGCATCATGAAGAGCGTCAACCAGGCGATGCAGGAAAACCAGTTCAAGATGGTCGCCGAAGCGCCCTACAAGCCGGGCGAAACCGACTTCAGCGCGCAGGCAAAGAAGATCATCGCCGCCCAGCCGCAGGCGATCTTCCTGATGGGCGTGCCGGATGCGGTCGCCAACTTCATGAAGGTCTACGATGCACCGGTCGGCGCCGCGCAGATCTACACGCTGTCGTTCGTCACGCCCGACCATCTGCAGGCGGCGGCCGGCGAGGCGCGCATCCGCGGCATCGGCATCACGCAGGTGGTACCGAACGCCAACTCGGCGGTACTGCAGATCAGCAAGGATTTTCAGGCTTTCCTGAAATCCCCGGGCGGCCAGGGGGTCGAGCCGAACCCGCTGACTTTCGAAAGCTTCGTCAACCTGAAGCTGGTGCTGGAAGCGATCCGGCTGGCGGGTCCGAACCCGACCGCCGCCAGCGTCGCGCAGAGCCTGAAATCAATGCGCAACTTCCAGCTCGGCGGGCTGCCGATCGATTTCTCCGAGACCAACCGCAGCGGCTCTTCCTTCCTCGACATCGCTGTGGTGGGCCGCAACGGGCGCCTGTACTATTGAGGGTTTCCGCCCGCCGCCTGCCAGCATGCCCGCCGACCCGTTGCCGCCCGAGCCGTCCGCCCGTCCTCCCGAAGTGCTGAGCGTGTCCACGCTCAACCTGGCGGTGGCGCGCATGCTGGAACGCAACTTCCCGCTGTGCTGGGTCGGCGGCGAAATCTCCAACTTCACCCGCGCCGTCTCCGGCCACTGGTATTTCACGCTGAAGGACGACGCCGCCCAGGTGCGCGCGGTGATGTTCCGCGGCCGCGCGCAATACGCCGGCTTCACGCCGCGCGAAGGCGAGCGGGTCGAGGTGCGGGCAACCGTCACGCTGTACGCGGCGCGCGGCGACTTTCAGCTGAACGTCGAAGCGATCCGCCGCGCCGGGCTCGGCAACCTGTATGAAGCCTTCCTGCGGCTGAAGGAGCAATTGACCGCCGAAGGGCTGTTCGACCCGGCGCGCAAGCGGCCGCTGCCGGTCTTCGCGCGCACCGTCGGCATCGTCACCAGCCCGCAGGCGGCGGCACTCTCCGACGTGCTGACCACGTTGGCGCGCCGCGCACCGCACGTGCGCGTGATCCTGTATCCGACGCCGGTGCAGGGCGCCGGCGCCGCCGAGAAAATCCGCGCCGCGATCGAGCTGGCGTCGCGCCGCGCCGAATGCGACCTGCTGCTGGTATGCCGCGGCGGCGGCAGCATCGAAGACCTGTGGGCCTTCAACGACGAAGGGGTGGCGCGCGCGATCGCCGGCTGCGCGTTGCCGGTGATC
>JBATWJ010000102.1:0-4928 GCA_049672545.1 Burkholderiaceae bacterium | reverse complement strand
GCGCCGCCGGCGCGCGCGATGTCCTGCATGTCGTCGACATCCATGTTGCTGACACCCCAGTGGCGGATCTTGCCGGCAGACCGCAGCGCCTCGAACGCGGCGATGGTGTCGGCCAACGGCACGCGGCCGCGCCAGTGCAGCAGGTACAGGTCGAGGCGGTCGGTGCCGAGCCGGCGCAGGCTGCGTTCGCAGGCGGCCACGGTGCCGCGGTGCGTGGCGTTGTCCGGCAAGACCTTGCTGACCAAAAAGACCCGGTCGCGGCGGCCGGCGATTGCCTCGCCCACCAGCTCCTCGGCCGCGCCGTCGCCATACATTTCGGCGGTGTCGATCAACGTCATGCCCAGCTCCAGCCCCAATCGCAGGCTGGCGATCTCGACGGCGCGCGCGGACGCATCGTCGCCCATGTACCAGGTGCCCTGGCCGAGCACCGGTACCGCTTCGCCGTCCGGCAGGCTGGTTGTGCGCATGGCAGCTCCTTTCGCGTGTCCGTCCCGCGGTGCCGGAAAGCAAGCCGCCAATCCTGCACCCAGAACGCCGACGCCATTCCGATGTCGTATAGACACCCCCCGTCCAGATATGACTATCCATGCCGCTACTTCGGAAAATCGCCGAAAGTCCCGAGCTGTATCGCCTGATCCTCGACCATGCGCTCGATTCCTTCGTGGCCATCGATGCGCACAGCGTGATCGTCGAATGGAGCAAGCAGGCGGAAGCCACTTTCGGATGGACCCGGGACGAGGCGCTCGGTTCGCCGCTGTCGGACACCATCCTGCCCGAGCGCTACCACCACCGGTACCGGTCCGAAATCCGCCGCTATCTGCGCACCGGGGAAAGCAGCTTCTTCGGCCACCGCGTCGAACTGGCGGCGCGGCGCAAGGACGGCGGTGAAATCCCGGTCGAATTCGCCGTCACGCCGATCCCCGGCAAGGATGCGCCGATCTTTTCGATAGCGATCCGCGACATATCGAAGAAAAAGGGGCTGGAGCAGGAACTGCGGCAGCAGGCCACGATCACCCGATCGATCCTCGACAACATGGCGGACGCGGTGGCGGTCGCCGACCTGTCGGGACGCATGATCCTGATCAATCCGGCGGCGCAGCGGCTGTGGAACATCCCGTCCAGCGAACAGACGCCGACGGTCGCGTATCACCGTTATCCGCTCTACCTGTCCGATGGCGAGACCCTGTGCCCGGAGTCCGAGCGCCCGATGGCAAGAGCGCTGCTCGGCGAGGAGGTGACCGACTGGATCGGCTTTGTGCGCCACGAAAACGCGCCGGAAGGAACCTGGATCAGCGTCAACGCGCGGCCGCTGGTCGACCCCGACGCCAGGCACATCGGCGCGGTCACGGTGTACCACGACATCACCGAACTGCGCCAGCGCGAGCAGGCGCTGGCACAGCAGGCACTGCTGCTGCGGGAACAGACCAGCCTGCTGGAAGTGACCAACAACGCGATCCTGGCGCGCGACTGCGACGGCCTCATCACCTACTGGAATCCGGCCGCCGAAAAGCTCTACGGCTACAGCCGGGACGAGGCGCTTGGCCGCAATATCCACGACCTGTTGAAGACCGAGTCGGCGGTTCCGCTCGACCGCATCCGCGGCGTGGTGGAGGCGGAGCACCACTGGGAAGGCCAGCTGACCCACGAATCGAAGAGCGGCAAGAAGATTGTCGTCTTCAGCCAGTGGACGCTGGACACCAGCAGCCCGGGCCGCTACCTGGAAACCAACGTCGACATCACGCAGCGGCTGCAAATGGAACAGGCACTGAAGAAAACCCAGGAAGACTACCGGCAACTGGTGGAAGCGTCGACCGAGGTGGCGATGATCATCCTCGATCCGGCCGGCATCATCGTCAACTGGAACGCCGGCGCCGAGAAGATCGTCGGCCACACTTACCAGGAGGCGGTCGGGCAGTCGATCTTCCAGATCTTCACGCCGGAAGACCGCAGTGTCGGTCAGCCGTGGCGCGAGCTGGAAAAGGCGAAAATCGCCGGCTCGGAGCTGGACCGCCGCTGGCACGTGCGTAAGGACGGCAGCCGCTTCTGGGCCGATGGCGTGATGATGCCGCTGTGGGAAGAGGACGGCGGCCTGCGCGGCTTCGCCAAGATTTTCCTCGACCAGACCGCGCAGCGGCTGGCCGAGGAGCAAACCCGTTTCCTGGCCAACCACGACGCGCTGACCGGCCTGCCGAACCGCATCCACCTGAGCGAACAGTTGCACAAGGCGATTGCGCTGGCCGACCGCAATCAGGCCGCGCTGGCGGTGCTGCTGCTGGACCTGGACCGCTTCAAGTACGTCAATGACACCTTCGGTCATCATGCCGGCGATCTGCTGCTGAAGGAAGTCGCCAATCGGCTGCGCTCGTCGCTGCGGGAAACCGATGTCGTCGCGCGCCTGGGCGGCGATGAATTCCTGGTGATCCAGGCCGACGGTTCGCAGCCGCAGGCCGCCGAACGGCTGGCCGGCAAGCTGATCGAGGAACTCGAACGGCCCTACCTGCTGGAGCAGAACGAGGCGCAAAGCGGGACCAGCATCGGCATCAGCTGCTATCCGGCGGATGCGCGCAACATGGTCGAGCTGATGAAAAAAGCCGACCTCGCGCTGTACCGGGCGAAAGGCGAGGGGCGCGGAAAATACCGTTTCTACTCGGCCGACCTGATGATGGAAAAGGAATGGGAGAGGGTCCGCGGCGAGCGATTGCACCGGGCGTTGATGAATGATGAATTCGAGCTGTACTATCAGCCGCAGGTCGATCTGGACAGCTGGAAAATCACCACCATCGAGGTGCTGCTGCGCTGGCAGGCGACCGAACAGGACATGATCCTGCCCGGCGATTTCCTCGGCGTCGCCGAGGAAACCGGCGCCATCATCGAGATCGGCAACTGGACCCTGCGCAAGGCCTGCCGGCAGCTGATGCACTGGCACCAACGCATGCCCGACCTGCGTATTTCGCTCAACTGCTCGGCACGCCAGTTCAGCGACCCGGAATTCGTGAAGATGGTCGACCCGATTCTGGAGGAAGCGGGGCTGCCCGGCCGCTTCCTGGAACTGGAGATCACCGAATCGATGCTGACGCAGCCCGACGCCAAACGCCAGGTGGCGGCGCTGCGCGCACTCGGCGTTCGCATCACGATCGACAACTACGGCACCGGCACCCATGCGCTGGCCGACCTGATGCAGCTCGACGTCGACGGCCTGAAGATCGACAAGGCGTTCGTCCGCCACCTGCCGTACCGATTGAAGGATTCGGCGGTGACCTCGTCGATCATCCACCTGGCGCGCCGGCTCGGCATCAACGTTTCCGCCGGCGGCGTGGAAACCCCGGAGCAGCTGTCCTACCTGAAATCCGAGGAGTGCAACAGCGCGCAGGGGTTTCTCTTCAGCCCGCCGATTTCGGCCGAAAAGTTCGAGGAACTGATGCTGGACGGCCACTGGTCGCGCATCAACCAGCTACCGCAGCTGGAGGAGAAACAGCCGGCCGGGAGGTTGCATTAGGACTATGCAGGTCTGCTATGGCGGCGTAAGCCGGGAATGTGTTCAGTTCGGTTCCGGCACCAACCGGGATGGGTTCTTGGCATGCTCTTTGAGGAATGCGTGTATTGCCTTCCAGGATTCTTCAGAAGCTTCTTTTTGATATCCGAGTGTTCCCAGCGAGTACTTTGTTTCAGCCGGAAGACGTGAATCGTCGAAGCCATGATAGGCGGCCGACATCACTTGATATGTGATCGGCAATCCCGCCTCTTCCACCTTACCGAACAGATATTTACAGTCCCGCACCGATACGACGTTGTCGTCTTCGGCCAGAAAGGCGATCGTGGGGACGGCTGCGGTCCAAGGCGAATTTTTTGTGCAGGAAGGATATTGCAGAATCACGCCGCGCAATGACTCGGCTGCGGCAGAATTTCCCAATGTGTCGATCGCAACCGCGCCGCCAAAGCTGGTTCCCAACAGGAAGAGATTTGTTGCATCAACTTTTGGATGGGACTTTAGAGTATCAATGGCTTCAAGGACGTCGCCTACGGCGTCAGAAGGAAGCAATTTCCCGGCACAAGTTTTCAAGCCGCGCTGCGATACCGGATCGACTATGTATGCGTTATATCCCGCTTTGGCCAGCTGAGACGCCTTATTCTGATAATGCGATTCTCCCTTGTAGATCACGTCTCCGGTGCAGCCGGTGATTAGAATCACAGCCGGAGATTTACCCTCGATCGTCGATTCAAACAGTTTTTCCGCATTGCTCCCACTGGCCCCAATACACAGCAGGATCGCAAGGCCGGCCTTTAACGCTTGAATTTTTATTCTCATCTTGTTTTCCGGTATGTTGGGGTGATGGCGTGACACGGCGATGTGAGCGGCCGCCAAGAGGGTGGTTTTGCGAAGGCATAAATGACTTCCATTGTGCCGTTTTGTGCTGCTGTTCAGAACTCCCGGATCCAACCCAGGCCCTCCACGGTGCCGCGTGCCGGCCGGTATTCGCAGCCGATCCAGCCGTCGTAGCGGAGTTCGTCCAGCAGCCGGAACAGATACGGGTAGTGGACTTCGCCGCAATCCGGCTCGTGCCGCTCGGGCACGCCGGCGATCTGCAGGTGGCCGATCTGCGGCAGATACCGGCGCAGCTTCACCGCGAGGTCGCCTTCCATGATCTGCGCGTGGTACAGGTCCATTTGCACCTTCAGGTTCGGCGCCCCGACTTCCGCACGGATCGCGTGCGCGTCGTGCTGCCAGGACAGGAAGTAGCCGGGCATGTCGCGCTGGTTGATTGGCTCGATCAGCAGCGTGACACCCTGCTTCGCGCATTCGGCGGCACCAAAGCGCAGGTTGTCGATGTAGACCGCGCGGCAGGCGGCGCGCTGGCGGTCGTCGGCGCCGGGCGGCAGGATGCCGGCCATTGCGTGCAGGTTCGGCGTATCGAGCACGGCGGCGTAGG
>JBATWJ010000101.1:0-5055 GCA_049672545.1 Burkholderiaceae bacterium | reverse complement strand
AGCGACCGCACTCTGCGCTCGGCAATCGGACACCAGCCTCGGTAGGCCGGCAACGATGGCAAAATCAGCGTGCTTGAACCGAAAGACTAACCCGCCAACTGGCTACAAATTCGCGTAGCAGGTCAGTCCGTCGATAGATCAGTGTCGATTTCGTACGTTGCATGGTATGGGTGCAATATGCTGAAGCATCTAGACCAATTGATTCTACCCATGACAATACAATGCGAGCGCACTGGCGCGTCGACAGGTGCTGCGACGTGGAGACCCTGTTTGGGAAGAGAAGCTAATTCGACGTGCGGTGTGCCTCCTCGATCCAGGCGATGAATGATTGTCTCGTCTGCTCGGTAATTTCGAACTGAACCGGTCGATGCGTCTTGTGCTGCATGAAGATGGCACGGGAAAGGACTGCTCTACCGAGGGCGACGTCGTCATCGTCGAGCGGCAGCTCATGGCCGATAGCGGACCATGTCCGACAGACTTTATCGTCTAGGGTCAACCGAATTTGCGACTTCCGGATAAGGACCGGGGCGGCGCTACGGCTCCATCCGGCATCTTGCCTCAACCGCGTCGAGCGGCTTCGATCGCTGCGATGTCGATTTTTCCCATTCCCATCATCGCCTCGAATGCGCGCCTGGCGGCCGCCGGATCGGGATCGGTGATCGCCGCCATCAGCGCGCGCGGCGCGATCTGCCATGACACGCCCCACCTGTCCTTGCACCAGCCGCATTCGCTGGCCTGGCCGCCGTTGTCGAGGATCGCGCTCCACAGGCGGTCGGTTTCGGCCTGGTCGTCGGTCGCCACCTGGAACGAAAACGCCTCGTTGTGCTTGAATGCCGGACCGCCGTTCAAACCGAGGCAGGGAATGCCCATCAACGTGAACTCGACCGTCAGGACGTCGCCCTGCCGGCCGGCCGGATAGTCGCTGGGCGCACGATGCACCGCCCCTACCGCGCTGTCCGGAAACGTTACGGCGTAGAACTTCGCGGCCTCCAATGCGGCGCCGTCGTACCAGAGACAAATCGTGTTCTTGCTGTTCATTCCGGTTCTCCTGAGTCGGGGTGGATGCGCCCGTTCGAGCCGGGCATGCGCCCACATCGTTTTGTTTGGCGGCTCAGGCCAGATTGGCCTTGTCGAGACCGAACGCCTTGTCCGCCGACCCGGGAGCGGTCTTGAACGCCACGTTGGCGCGGTTCCAGCCGTTGATCGCCATCACGGCGAAGGTGAGCTCGGAAAGCTCCTTTTCGCTGAACTGGGCGCGCACCTGCTCGTAGACGTCGTCGGGAACGCCATGCTCCGGCAGTTTCGTCAGCACCTCGGTCCAGGCGAGGGCGGCGCGTTCACGCGGGGTGAACAGCGCGGACTCGCGCCAGGCCGGCAGATGGTGCAGGCGCAGGGCGCGTTCGCCGTGGATATGCGCTTCCTTCACATGCATGTCGAGACAGAAGCCGCAGCCGTTGATCTGCGAGGCGCGGATCGACACCAAATCGCGGATCGACTCTTCGATCGCGCCGCTCTTCAGGAGCGTGCTGAGTTCGACGAATTTCTGGAACAATTCCGGTGACTGCTGAGTGTAGTCGATGCGTTGTGCCATGCCTCTTTCTCCAGACAATGATGAAAATTTCATCCAGTGAATCGGATACCGTAACAGCAAAGAACCGCAGATCTGCATTGTAGGCCTCGCACTGCATGGGGCAGTGGACACGCTCCCGCACTCGCCGCTTGCGCATCGAACCGGGCCGAACGCCGGCTCTGGCGCAAGCCCGCAGGATCAACGGCCCGCCTGGCGCTGGCCGGCACCGACGACTCCATGCAGCAGGCGGTTTCCGGGATAGAATGCCGGCCCCGTCCCAACCCCCGCTCCAATGTCAGCGTTTCATCCCGAACCCGCCCGCGTACGACAGGAAATCCTTGCCACCATCCGCCTCGCGCTCCCGCTGATCCTGGCCCAGCTGGCGGCGGTCGGTACCAACGTCGTCGACGCGGTGCTGGCCGGCCACGTCAGCGCGCACGTGCTGGGCGCGGTGGCGGTCGGCACCAGCGTCTGGTCGATGCCGCTGATCGCCGGCATCGGCATGATGATGGCGGTGCCGCCGTCGGTGGCCCAGCTGGACGGCGCCGGCCGCCGCCATGAAATCGGCGCGGTGATGCGCCAGGCGCTATGGCTGGCGCTGGCGATGGGCGTGCTGCTGTGGTTCGCGGTACGGCATACCGGACCGCTGATCGACCTGATCGGGGTCACGCCCGGCCTGCGCGACGAAGTGCAGCGCTTCCTGCTGGCGATCAGCTGGGGCGCACCGGCGATGACGATCTACTTCGCGCTGCGCGGCCTGTCCGAGGGCCTGTCGCTGACGCGTCCGTCGATGGTGTTCGGCTTCGGCGGCCTGGCGCTGCTGGTGCCGCTCGGCTATGTGCTGATGTTCGGCAAGTTCGGCATTCCGCCGCAGGGCGCGCACGGCTGCGGGCTCGCCACCGCGATCGTGCTGTGGCTGGAAATGCTGGGTTTCGCGGTCTACGTGCTGCGCCATCGCAACTATCGCGGACTGGGGCTACTGGACCGCTTCGAATGGCCGCACTGGCGCCGCCTCGGCGCGCTGCTGCACGTCGGCGGCCCGATGGCGGTGACGCTGCTGGCCGAAGCCGGCCTGTTCGTGGCCGCCGCGCTGGTCATCAGTACGCTCGGCGAAGAAATCGTCGCCAGCCATCAGGTCGCGCTCAACGTCGCGTCGATCTTCTTCATGGTGCCGCTCGGGCTGGCGATGGCGATCACGGTGCGGGTCGGCAACGCGGTCGGGCGCGGCGACGCCGCCGGCGTGCGCTACGCGGGCTTTTGCGGCATCGGCCTGACGCTGTTGACCCAGCTGGTGTCGGCGGCGCTGATGCTCAGCCTGCCGCATTTCATCGCCGGCCTCTATACCAGCGAGCCGGCGGTGATCGGGCTGGCGGTGCAGCTGATCATGCTGGCCGGGCTGTTCCAGCTGTCCGACGGCATCCAGGTTGCGTCCAACGGCGCACTGCGCGGCCTGAAGGACACCCGGGTGCCGATGGCGATCACGCTGTTCGCCTACTGGATGGTCGGCATGCCGCTCGGCTGGTGGCTGGCGTTCCGCCAGGATCTCGGTGCGCGCGGCATGTGGATGGGTCTGATCGCCGGCCTGTCGGTGGCGGCGCTGCTGCTGTTTTCGCGTTTCTGGCGCAGCGCGCGGCGCGAACGCTGGCGGCGCGCGGCGACCAATGCTATAACCGCGCCACCAGCCGCCTGATTTACGCTGGGTCTACCGCCAGCCGCTCCCGCAATTCCGTCTTCAGCACCTTGCCATAATTGTTCTTCGGCAGCCGCTCCACCAGCACGTAACGCTTGGGCCGCTTGAAGCGGGCGATCCGCTCCAGGCAATGCGCGTCCAATGCCTGCGGCGTGACGGCGGCGCCGGCGGCCGGCACCACGAAGGCCACCGCGATTTCGCCCCATTCCGGATCCGGTGCGCCGACCACCGCCGCCTCGGCCACACCGGCAAAGGTCAGCAGCACTTCCTCGATTTCGCGCGGGTAGATATTGGAGCCGCCGCTGATGATCAGGTCCTTGCTGCGGTCCTTCAGCGTCAGGAAGCCGTCGCCGTCGAGCGATCCGACGTCGCCGGTATACAGCCAGCCGTCGCGCAGCGCGGCGGCGCTGGCATCCTGGTTGCGCCAGTAGCCGGCCATCACGCTGTCGCCCCTGACCAGCACTTCGCCGATGGCGCCGATCGGCAGCGGTTTGCCGTCGGCGTCGGCGACGCGGATCTGCACCGGGGTCTGGGCGACGCCGACCGAGGCGATCCGTTCCAGGTAGCGCGGATGGCCGGTGTCGGCCAGGTGCCGGCGCGACAGCGCGGTGGCGACCATCGGCGTTTCGCCCTGGCCGTAGATCTGTACGAAGCGCGGCCCCATCACGCGGAGCGCGCGCTGGATGTCGGCCACGTACATCGGCGCGCCGCCGTAGACGATGGTCTTGAACGAGGCGGCGGCGTCGGCCGGCGTCAGGCGCTGCTGTTCGGCGTAGTCGACCAGGCGCTTGACGATGGTCGGCGCGGCGAAGGTCGACAGCGGGCCGAGCCGGCGGCCCAGTTCGAACAGTTCGGCCGGATCGACGCCGCCCGAGACCGGCACCGTATGGCGTGCGCCGGCCATCAGGTACGGAATCGCGTACAGTCCGGCGCCGTGCGACATTGGCGCCGCGTAGACGATCGCGTCGTCCGGCGCAATCGCGTCGACGTCGGCGAAATAGGTCAGCCCCATCGTCATCAGGTTGCGGTGGGTCAGCATCACGCCCTTCGGGCGGCCGGTGGTGCCGCTGGTGTAGAACAGCCAGGCGACGTCGTCCGCCGTCCGCTCGGCGACCGGTACCTGCCACGGATCGGCGGGCGCCAGCAGCGCGTCGGCTTCGGCGGAATCGATCTCGATCTGCCGCTCGAGCCCGGCCAGCGGCTGCGGTGCGACGTCGGCGCTGACGAAACCCCAGCGCGCCTCGGCATTGCCGATGATCCATTCCACTTCGCGCGGATGCAGCTTGGCGTTGACCGGCACCAGCACCAGGCCGGCCCACCAGGCGGCCCACATCAGCTCCAGATAGCGCGGGTGGTTGCGCATGAACACCAATACGCGGTCACCCGGTTCCAGGCCGGCCGCCCGCAGCCGCTGCGCCAGCCCGGCGCTGCGCGCGGCCCACTGGCCGTAACTGGCATGCACAGCGGCACCGACATGGATGGCGGCGGCATCGGGACTCTGGCGCGCGTGACGCGTCAGCAGGTAGGCAAGGCTCATGGCTGTTCTCCGCAGGCTCGGTTGGTGCGTTCTCCTGTCCGCAACGATAGCCAGAACGGCAGCGCTTGGCTATACGGTACGAATACGGGGGCCGCTCCCCGCCTTGCGGCGTGAACCAGCGCGCGGCCCGGTTTGTCTGAGGTAAATGACCAGCTTCGTTCCGAGCGCGGCGGCTTTCGCCGTGCCGCGCCAGCTTCCCGCCTGCGGATGAAAATCGATCGCCTCGCCGCCGCCTCGCCGGCCGGCGCCGAACCCGCC
>JBATWJ010000100.1:0-2390 GCA_049672545.1 Burkholderiaceae bacterium | reverse complement strand
GCCGCGCCAGCGTGCCGTCCGGTGCCTGCAGGCTGGTGGTCAGCGCGTTCAGGTTGTCGGACAGCCGGCCGGCATCCTGCGCCAGCGTGGCGACCGCTGCCAGCGTGCGGTCGGCGCGCTCGGTCAGTGCCGGCAGCTGCGCCAGCGTCGGTTGCAACTGGCGCGGGATGGTCTCGAACGCGATCGCCGCGCGGCTGATGTTGTCGAATGCCGCCAGCATCGCCCGCTGGTTTTCGGGCGCCATCAGCCGGTTCAGGCTGCGCGTCAATGCCTCGGTCTCGGTCAGGATCGCCAGCCCCTTGCTCTGCAGCGCGTCGAACAGGCTCGGGCGCAGTTCGATGCGCGCCAGGTGCTGCGGCGAGCTGTGCAGCCGCACCGGCCGGCTGCCGTCGTCGTCGAGCTGGACGTAGGCGATGCCGGTCACGCCCTGGTAGCCGAGCATGGCAAAGGTCGATTGGGTGATCGGCGTATCGGGGTTGACCGACAGCCGGATCAGGATCTGCCCCGGCACGTTAGGGTCGAATACGATTTCGTCGACCTTGCCGACGTTCAGGCCGCGATAGCGCACCACCGCCTGCGGGTTCAGGCCCGGCACCGACAGCTTGGTCGCTATCTCGTACGGCACCCGCACCACGCGGTCGCGGTTGAACCACATCGACAGCAGGATCGCCGCCGCCAGCAGCAGGATCGTGAACAGGCCGGCGATCAGCGCGTGGGACTTGTTTTCCATAAAGCGGTTTCCTAGTCGGTTGGTGCGGCGCCGGGCGCCGCCGGCGGCGGATTGTCCAGCCCGCCGGGTGGTTCATCCAGCACCTGCAGCGCGCGCCGTCCGCGCGGGCCGAGGAAGAAATGGCGGATGAACGGATGCTCGACCGCCAGCACCTGGCGCGGCGGCGCGCACACCAGCACCCGCTTGTCCGCCAGCACCGCGATCGCGGAGGACAGTGCGAAGATGGTGTCGAGGTCGTGCGTGACCATCACTACCGTCAGCCGCATCTGCTGGTGCAGCGTCTTGATCAGTTCGACGAAGCTGTCCGAGCGGTCGGGGTCGAGGCCGGCGGTCGGCTCGTCCAGGAACAGCAGTTCCGGCTCCAGCGCCAGCGCGCGTGCCAGCGCCACCCGCTTGACCATGCCGCCGGACAGCTCGGACGGCATCTTCAGCGCATCCTTGGGCGTGATGCCGACCATGTCCAGCTTCAGCAGCGCCGCCTCGCGGATCAGCGGCTCCGGCAGGTGGCGCAGCTCGCGCATCGGCTGCGCCACGTTGTCGAAGGTGGTCAGCGCCGAAAACAGCGCGCCGTGCTGAAACAGCATGCCCCAGCGCCGGCGCAGCCGCTGCAGCTGTTCGCGCTCGGCCTGCACGATGTCCTGGCCGAACACTTCGATGACGCCGCGGGTCGGCCGCTCCAGCCCGAGGATCTGGCGCAGCAGCGTGGTCTTGCCGCTGCCGGAGCCGCCCACCAGCGACACGATGGCGCCGGCCGGCACTTCCAGGTCCAGATTCTGATGGACCACGAAATCGCCGAACTGTTTCCACAGATTGCGGATCCGGATCACCGGTGCCGCCGGCGCGGGATGCGCGGCCGCCATCAGAACCCCACGTCGCTGAAAACGATCGCGAACACGGCGTCGGCCAGGATCACGATCGTGATCGCCGTCACCACCGAGGTGGTGGTGCCGCGCCCCAGGCTTTCGGTGTTGGGTTGGATGCGCAGGCCGAAATGGCAGGATACCAACGCGATCAGCGCGCCGAAGACGACGCCCTTGCCGAGCCCGATCCAGTAGTTCGCCAGCGGCACCGCGTCCGGCAGCGCCGAGATGAAGTAGCGCGCCGACATGCCCAGTTCCAGCTGCGCCGACGCCATGCCGCCGAACAGCGCCATGGCGTCGGTCCAGATCACCAAGAGCGGCATCGCCACCGCCAGCGCCAGCACCTTCGGCATGATCAGCCGGAAGCCGTGCGGCAGCCCCATCACCAGCATCGCGTCGAGTTCCTCGGTGACCCGCATCACGCCCAGCTGCGCGGTGATCGACGAGCCGGAGCGGCCGGCCACCAGGATCGCCGCCAGCAGTGGTCCCAGTTCGCGGATGATGCTCATGCCGAGGATGTTGACCAGGTAGACGTCGCCGCCGAAGGTGCGCAGCTGCTGTGCCGACAGATAGGACAGCACGATCCCGATCAGGAAGCCGACCAGTGCCGTGATGCCGAGCGCCTGGTAGCCGGCATGGAACACGTTGGCCGAGATTTCCTTCCACGGCCCGCGCTGCGGCGCGCGCGCGAAGCGCGCCAGGTCCAGTACCAGCTGCCCGATCAGCGCGACGAAGCCGGACAACTGGTCCAGCAACTGGTGCAGCCCGGCCGACAGGCGCGCCAGTGACAGCGGCGACGT
>JBATWJ010000099.1:0-2734 GCA_049672545.1 Burkholderiaceae bacterium | reverse complement strand
CGCCTTCATCGGCGGCGCGCCGAGCGGCAACGAGGCGCTGACACCGCTGTTGCCGGGGCGCTTTGCGTGGCGTCTGTCGCCGATGCTGCTGCTGGGGCGGGTCGACGCCGAACTGAAAAACCCGGAGGCGCTGTCGGCGCCGGTGCATATCGACGGCAGCTGGAGCGAATGGCGGGTCAGCCAGGCGGCGATCCTGCTGCCGGCGGAACGGCTGGCGGGCCTGGGCATGCCGCTGAACACGATCCGGCCGTCCGGCAGCATGCGGCTGTCGTGGAACACGCTGCAACTGGCGCGGCAGGGGCAGCGGGTCGATCTGCACGGCTCGCTGTTGCTGGAAATGACGGATATCGCGTCGCGCCTGTCGCCGATCAAGCCGCTGGGGGCTTATCGCCTGACAATGAATTGGCAGGGGCAGAATGCCACGCTGCAATTGCAGACCGACCACGGGCCGATGCTGCTGTCCGGAAGCGGCCGTATCGACGGCGGCCGCTTCCAGTTTTCCGGACGGGCGGAAGCGGCGCCCGGTGAAGAAGAGAGGCTGGCAAATCTGTTGAATTTGCTGGGTCAGCGCCGTACCGAAAACGGCAAGAATTTTATCGCGTTAGAGTTCAGACAATGAAAAACAAGACAGCGGCAACCTCCCGCCAGACGCCCGACTGGAGACGCCTGGGCGCGCTCGCACTGCTTTCCGGCGTCCTGCTGTGCGGGCCGGCGCCGGCCTCGTTTGCGGCCGAGCCGGCGGCGGGCGAGGCCAATCTCAACTTTGTCGGCGCCGACATCGACACGGTGATCAAGGCGGTCGGCCAGTACACCAACATCACCTTCGTGATCGATCCGCGCGTCAAGGGCACGCTGAATCTGGTATCGGAAAAGCCGGTCAGCAAGGCGCAGGCGTTTCAGATGCTGAGTTCGGCGCTGCGGCTGCAGGGCTACGCAGTCGTGATGAGCGACGGCTACGCCAAGGTGGTGCCGGAGGCCGACGCCAAGCTGCAGGTCAGCCCAACGCAATCGGTGGCGCCGCGCGGCGACCAGATCGCGACCCGGATCTATCAGCTGAACTACGAATCGGCCGCCAACCTGGTGGCGGTGCTGCGGCCGCTGATCTCGCCGAACAACACGATCAACGCCAATCCCGGCAGCAATTCGCTGGTGATCACCGACTATGCCGACAACCTGACCCGGCTCGGCAAGATCATCTCCGCACTGGACGCGCCGCCCAACGCCGACCTCGATGTGGTGCCGGTGCAGCATGCGGTGGCATCCGACATCGCGCTGATGGTGAACCGCCTGCTGGAGGCGGGCGGGCCCGGCGCTCCGGGGGCCGCCGACAGCGGTCGCGTGATGCTGCTGGCTGACCCGCGCACCAATTCGGTGATCATCCGCGCGCCGTCGGTGGCGCGCGCCAACCTCGCCAAGTCGCTGGTGGCCAAGCTCGACCTGCCGAGCGTGCAGCCGGGCAACGTGCACGTGGTGTACCTGAAGAACGCCGAAGCGGCCAAGCTGGCGCTGACGCTGCGCGCGGTGGTCTCGTCGGACACCTCGGCCAATCCCGCGCCGACACCGTCGACCTCGGGATCGAGCAACAACAGCGGCCTCGGGCTGAATACCGGTTCGACCACCGGCGGCGGCCTGCTGAGCACCTCGACCTCGGCGCAACCCGCCGGCAGCAACCAGAGCCTGGGGCCGCTGCCCAGCGGCGGTGCCGCCGGCTTCATCCAGGCCGACCCCGCCACCAATTCGCTGATCATCACCGCCAGCGAGCCGGTCTACCGCAATCTGCGCAGCGTGATCGAGCAGCTCGACGCGCGCCGCGCACAGGTCTACATCGAATCGCTGATCGTCGAAGTCACTTCGACCGACGCCGACGAGCTCGGCATCCAGTGGGCCGGCCTGTCCGGCGACAGCACCAGCAACTACCGGATCGGCACCATCACCGGCTTTTCGTCCGGTGGCAACAACCTGATCAACCAGCTGATCGCTCAGGCCACCACCGGCGCGCCGTCGACCACGCCACCGACCAATGGCCTGAATCTCGCCATCTTCCGCCAGATCGACGGCCGCCTCGGGCTGGGCGCGATCGCGCATGCGCTGGCCAGCCGGACCAATACCAACATCCTGTCGATGCCGAACCTGATCACGCTCGACAATGAGGAGGCGAAGATTGTGGTCGGCAACACGGTGCCGTTCATCACCGGCCAGTTCACGACGCAGGCGTCGGGCGGCGCCGCCGGTGTCAATCCGTTCCAGACCATCGAGCGCAAGGACGTCGGCCTGTCGCTGCGGGTCCGGCCGACGGTGTCCGAGGGCGGCACCGTGAAGATGGCGATCTACCAGGAAACCTCGAACGTGCTGCCGAGCAAGGGCGGCGCCGCCGACCTGATCACCACCAAGCGCGCGCTCGAAACCAGCGTGCTGGTCGACGACGGCCAGATCATCGTGCTGGGCGGTCTGATCGAGGATTCGGTCAGCGACGGCGTTGAAAAGGTGCCCGGCCTGGGCGACATCCCGGTGGTCGGCAACCTGTTCAAGTACAACACGCGCAACCGCGCCAAGACCAACCTGATGATCTTCCTGCGGCCGACCGTGATTCGCACCAACAACCAGAGCGTCAACGTTGCCGCCGACCGCTATCAGTTCATCCGCAACCAGCAACTGGTGACCCAGCCGGCGCCGACCGTGGTGCTGCCGACGATGACCGCGCCGGTGCTGCCGGCGCTGCAGGACGGACGCATGA
>JBATWJ010000098.1:0-4304 GCA_049672545.1 Burkholderiaceae bacterium | reverse complement strand
CGTCACCACCGCCTGCAGCGCGAGTTTCAGCGCGGTGACGGTGGCGAACGGCCGGCCGGCGGCGGCGCGCTCGGGGATCCATGGCGAATGTTCGTAAATGCCGCTCAGGGCGGCGGCGAAGGCGGCGGCGTCGCAGCGGTTCAGTTCGTCGAGTGTGGTCATCATCGGCAGCGGGTCCCGCCCGCCGCTTTCCTTCCTGTGGTTCGAACGGGGAGCGGGACTCCCCGGCGGCGCAGGCCTTGCGGTCAATGCTCCGGGCTCTGGGCGGCGGCCAGCAGGTTCTGCCGCGCTTCCAGCGTGTCGCCGCGGCCGTTGAAGAACAGGTTCAGCAGCACCGCCATGATCGAGGTCAGCAGGATACCGCTGTGCAGGATGGTCGACAGCGACGCCGGCATGAACTTGAAGAAGCTCGGCGCCACCAGCGGAATCATGCCGACGCCGATGCTGATGGCGACGATGAACAGGTTGTTGCGATTGCGGTCGAAATCGACCTTGGCCAGGATCTTGACGCCGGTCGCCGCCACCATGCCGAACATCACGATGCCGGCGCCGCCCAGTACGAACTGCGGGATCGACGCGGCGATGAAGGCCATCTTGGGGAACAGGCCGAAGGCAATCAGGATCACGCCGGCGGCGACGCAGACGAAGCGGCTCCGGACCCCGGTGACGCCGACCAGGCCGACGTTCTGCGAGAACGACGTGTACGGGAAGGTGTTGAAGATGCCGCCGATGACGGTGCCGAGGCCGTCCATGCGCAGGCCGGTGGCGAGGTCCTTGACGTCGAGTTTCTTGCCAGTCATCTCGCCCAGCGCCAGGAACATGCCGGTCGATTCCACCATCACCACGATCATCACCATGCACATGCCGAGGATCGCGCCGAGGTTGAAGGTCGGCATGCCGAAGTGGAACGGCCGTATCATTTCGAACCAGGCCGCCTCGCCCAGGCCGACGAAGCTGACCTTGCCCATCGCCAGCGCAACCACGAAGCCGAACACCAGCCCGAGCAGCACCGCGATGTTGCTGGCGAAGCCGCGCGCGTACTTGGTGATCAACAGGATCGCGACCAGCACCAGGAGCGCCACGCCGAGGTTTTCCAGCGAGCCGTAGGACGGGTTCGGCACCGTGGTCAGCACGCCGTCCACCAGTTGCTTGATGGTCGGCTGGCCGCCGGCGGCCCAGTTGATGCCGACGCCCATCAGGGAAATGCCGATGATGGTGATGATGGTGCCGGTCACCACCGGCGGAAAGTAGCGCACCAGCCGGCTCATCAGCGGCGCCACCAGCAGGCCGAACACGCCGGCCGCGATCACCGCGCCATAGATCCCGAGGATGCCGAGATCCGGTTGCCCGGCCATCGCCACCATCGGTCCGACCGCGGCGAAGGTCACGCCCATCATCACCGGCAGGCGGATGCCGAACTTCCAGATGCCGAGCGACTGGATCACGGTGGCGATGCCGCAGCAGAACAGGTCGGCGCTGATCAGGAAGGCGATCTGGGTCTTCGGCAGGTGCAGCGCGCCGCCGACGATCAGCGGCACCGCGATGGCGCCGGCGTACATCACCAGCACGTGCTGGATGCCGAGCGCGAACAGCTTGCCTGCGGGGAGTCTTTCGTCGATCGGTTCGGTTGCCGTGCTCATGGTGTCGTCTCCTGTTTTTTAGGGCGGCAGCCGGGGTGCCATCGGCATCCCGGCATGATCCGTATATAGCGCATCATATAGACGCCGGCCCCCGCTGATATATGATTTGCCGCATAAGCGGTTTCATCGCGGAGATATAGGAGCGACCATGGGAAAACTGAGCACGCACGTCCTCGACATCGGCCGCGGCCGGCCGGCCGCCGGCGTCGCGATCGAACTGTACGCGGTCGACGGCAGCGCCCGCCTGCTGCTGAAGCGCGCGACCACCAATGCCGACGGCCGCTGCGACGCGCCGCTGCTGGATGGCGAGGCGATGCGGGCCGGGCGCTACGAGCTGGTGTTCGCTGCTGGCGACTACTTCGCCGCCGAGGGCGTCGATCTGCCTAGCCCGCGCTTCATCGACCGCGTCACGCTGGCCTTCGGCATCGCCGATCCGGCGCAGAACTACCACGTGCCGCTGGTGGTGTCGCCGTGGGCGTATTCGACCTATCGCGGCAGCTAGATCAAATTCGGCCTGACCAGGCCAGTCAGACCGAATCTGCTCTCATCAGGAAGCCACCAGGGCTTGCGTTGCCGAAGTGACCAGGTCGCGCAGCCACTTGTGCTCGGCCGCCTGGTGCACCCGCTCGTGCCACAGTTGGTAGTAACGGATCGGCGGAAATTTCAGCGGCGGCGCGAAGCTCTTCAGCGGCAGGATTTTTTCGTAGAAGCGCATGAACTGGGCGCCGGTGGTCAGCACCAGGTCGGTCTGCGTCAGCATGTACGGCAGCAGATTGAAGTAGGCCGATTCCACCAGCACGTTGCGGCGCAGGTTCTGGCGTTCCAGGTAGGGTTCCACCAGGCCCTGGTAGCCGCGCAGGAATGGCGACGGCGCGATGTGCGGCAGCGCCAGGTAATCCTCGATCGTCATCGCGTCGGAGGCGGTGCGCTTGGCGTACGGGCAGTCGGCGCGCATGATGCAGACCACCGGGTCCTCGAACAGCTTGGACAGGTGCAGGTGCTGCGGCGGTTCGTTCCAGTTGGCAATCACCAGATCGAGTTCGCCGTCCGACAGCAGGCGCGCATAATCGACCTCCGGCCCGAGGCCGTGGATCACCACCCGGCTCTTCGGCGATTCGCGCCGGATGCGCGCCACCACCGCGGGCAGGAACTGGCAATCGAGGTAGTCCGGGGCGGCGATCTTGAAGGTGCGCGCCTCTTCCTGCGCCACGAACGGCAGCTTGCGCACGAACAGGCGCTCGGTTTCGTCGAGGATGCGCTTGGCCGGCTTCAGCAGGCTTTCGCCGTGCTGGGTCGGGATCATGCCGCGCGCGCCGCGCACCAGCAGCGGGTCGCCGGTCAGTTCGCGCAGCTTGCGCAACGAGGCCGAGATCGACGGCTGCGGCTGGTTCAGCTTCAGCGCCACGCGCGAGACGTTTTTTTCGCACAGCAACATGTAGAGGATGCGGATCAGGTGCAGATCGAGGTGTTCGGGCAGGTTGGCCATCGCGGTATTTATATCAGTATGGATATGTTGAATATACTTTATTTTCAATGATTTTGACCGCCGGGAAGTTTATCTTTCAAGGCACTGCCGCATCCGCGCGGCCCGGCCTGGCGGCCCCGGGCGCGGGTATGCGGCGGGTCGCAGCGGAGCCCTCCGGAGTTCGCGATCCAATCCGCGGGATGCGTCCCGCTCGTCTGAAGCGCCCGCGGTGGCAGACGGTCTTCACTCATGAGGAATGCATGGAAGCTTTGCTGCTGTCGTACGGCGTCGAGTGGCTCAACCTGCTGGTGCGCTGGCTGCACCTGATCACCGGCATCGCCTGGATCGGCGCTTCCTTCTATTTCGTCTGGCTCGACAATTCGATCAGGCCGCCGGCGCCCGGCTCCGAGCTGGCGAAGAAGGGCGTCTCCGGCGAGCTGTGGGCGGTGCACGGCGGCGGCTTCTACCATCCGCAGAAATACCTGGTGGCGCCGAAGGAGCTGCCGGCCGAACTGCACTGGTTCAAGTGGGAAGCCTACTGGACCTGGATTTCCGGCTTTTCGATGCTGTTCATCGTCTACTACTTCAATGCCAGGGCGATGATGATCGACCGCGCGGTGGCCGACCTCAGTTCGTGGCAGGCGATCGCCATCGGCATCGGCACGCTGGTGGTCGGCTGGCTGGTGTACGACCAGCTGTGCAAGTCGAAGCTGGGCCGGCGCGAAGGCTGGCTCGGCATTGTGATGTACGTGTTCATCGTCGCCGTCGCCTGGCTGCTGTCCAAGCTGCTGTCGGGGCGCGCCGCCTACATCCACGTCGGCGCGATGATCGGCACCATCATGGTGGCCAACGTCGCCTACGTGATCATTCCGGGCCAGCGCAAGATGGTGGCGGCGATGCGTGCCGGCCAGGCACCGGACCCGATCTACGGCCAGCGCGGCAAGCAGCGCAGCGTGCACAACAACTACTTCACGCTGCCGGTGCTGTTCATCATGATCAGCAACCATTTCGCGATGACCTACAACCACGCGCACAACTGGGCGGTACTGGCGGCGATCATGGCGGCCGGCGTGTTGATCCGGCACTTCTTCAACCTGCGCCACAAGGGCCGTATCGCCTGGGGCTATCCGGCCGCCGGCGTGCTGATCCTGCTGGCGGTGGCGGTGGCGATCGCGCCGAAGCCGCTGCCGGCGCCGGCC
>JBATWJ010000097.1:0-1645 GCA_049672545.1 Burkholderiaceae bacterium | reverse complement strand
CCGCCTACCGGCGCGACGAGACGCAGGCGGTGCAGTGGCTGCTGGATGGTATCCGGCGCGACCCCGCGCTTACCGCCGACACCCGCACGCTGGCCGAAACGCTGGTGCGCGCGGTGCGCGCCAAGCGCACGCGCGCGTCCGGCGTCGATGCGCTGATGCACGAATTCTCGCTGTCGTCGGAAGAGGGCGTGGCGCTGATGTGCCTGGCCGAGGCGCTGTTGCGGATTCCCGACCGCCACACCGCCGATCGGCTGATCGCCGACAAGATCAGCCGCGGTGACTGGCGCAAGCATTTGGGCGAATCGTCGTCGCTGTTCGTCAACGCCGCCACCTGGGGTCTGCTGATCACCGGCAAGCTGGTCGGCACCAGCAGCGAGCAGGGACTCGGCTCGGCGTTGAACAAGCTGATCGCCAAGGGCGGCGAACCGCTGATCCGCAAGGGCGTCGATCTGGCGATGCGCATGCTCGGCAATCAGTTCGTCACCGGCCAGACCATCGCCGAAGCGCTGGCGAACAGCCGCGACAATGAGAAGCGCGGTTACCGCTATTCGTACGACATGCTGGGCGAGGCGGCACTGACCACCGACGATGCGGCGCGCTACTACGCCGACTATGAACACGCGATCCACGCGATCGGCCGCGCTTCGAATGGGCGCGGGATCCAGGACGGCCCCGGCATCTCGGTCAAGCTGTCGGCGCTGCATCCGCGCTATGCGCGCGCGCAGCGCGCGCGCGTGCTGGCCGAGCTGCTGCCGCGCCTGAAGAGTTTGCTGCTGCTGGCCAAGCAGTACGGCATCGGCCTGAACATCGACGCCGAGGAAGCCGACCGGCTGGAACTGTCGCTGGACCTGATGGAGGCACTTGCTTTTGACTCTTCCCTGGCCGGCTTCGACGGCATCGGCTTCGTGGTGCAGGCTTACCAGAAGCGCTGCCCGTTCGTGATCGACTACCTGGCCGATCTGGCCAAACGCAGCAACCGCCGCTTCATGGTGCGGCTGGTCAAGGGCGCCTACTGGGACAGCGAAATCAAGCGCGCGCAGGAAGGCGGCATGCGCGGCTATCCGGTCTATACGCGCAAGGTGCATACCGACCTCTCCTACCTCTACTGCGCGCAGAAGCTGCTCGGCCTCGGCAAGTACCTCTATCCGCAGTTCGCCACCCACAACGCGCAGACGCTGGCGACCATCTACACCGAGGCGCGCGCGCGCGGCATCACCGACTATGAGTTCCAGTGCCTGCACGGCATGGGCGAAGCGCTGTACGACCAGGTGGTCGGCAAGGACCAGCTGGACCGCCCGTGCCGCATCTACGCGCCGGTCGGCTCGCACCAGACGCTGCTGGCCTACCTGGTGCGGCGGCTGCTGGAAAACGGCGCCAACTCGTCGTTCGTCAACCAGATCGTCGACGAGGACGTGCCCATCGATGCGCTGATTGCCGACCCGGTCGAGCAGGCGCAAAAAACCGGCGGCCGGCCGCATCCGCAGATTCCGCTGCCGGCCGAGTTGTACGGCGCCGAGCGGCGCAATTCGGCCGGGCTGGATTTCAGCGATGAAGACTGCCTGCGCCAGCTCGCCGCCGAATTCGCCGCGCTCGGCCAGCGCCGCTGGGATGCGGCGCCGCTCTTGGCGGTCGATGCCGCCGGCGC
>JBATWJ010000096.1:0-1947 GCA_049672545.1 Burkholderiaceae bacterium | reverse complement strand
AGGCGCTGCCGCGCATCGGCGCCGGCCCGGTGCACGACATGCTGCGCACGATGCACGATTCGCATCTGGCCAATATCGCCGCCTGCGACGCGCTCGACGCCGGCGGCGATGGTGTCGCCTGACCGGGCGGCGGCCGATTCTGTGGCACACTGCGGGCGGCTATTTCTGATGATTCACGGCGGAGTTCCATATTGAGCGGCACCAATCTCGGTTTCGAATGGCTGGTCGGCCTGCGCTACACGCGCGCCGGCCGCCGCAGCGGCCGCAACAGCTTCATTTCCTTCATCTCGCTGATTTCGATGGCCGGCATCGCGCTCGGCGTGGCGGCGCTGATCGTCGTGTTGTCGGTGATGAACGGCTTCCAGAAGGAGGTGCGCGACCGCATGCTGTCGGTGCTGGCGCACATCGAAGTGTTCGACGTTTCCGGCGCGATGCCGGACTGGCAAAGGACCGCCGAGGAAGCGTTCCGCAACCCGGAAGTCAAGGGCGCGGCGCCATACGTCGCGGCGCAGGCGATGATGACGCACGGCGAAACGGTGCGCGGCGTGATCGTGCGCGGTGTGCTGCCGGCCGAGGAGCCGAAGGTGTCGGACGTCGCCTCGCAGGTGACGCAGGGCAGCTTCGACGCGCTGACGCCGGGCTCGTTCAACATCGTGCTCGGCGCCGAACTGGCGCGCGCGCTGCAGGTCGGCGTCGGCGACAAGGTGACGCTGATCGCGCCCCAGGGGCAGGTGACGCCGGCCGGCGTATTGCCGCGCCTGAAGCAGTTCACGGTGGCCGGCATTTTCGAGGCCGGCCACTACGAATTCGATTCGACGCTGGCCTTCATGCAACTCGAGGATGCGGAAAAGATGTTCCGTCTCGCAGCGCCATCCGGGCTGCGCCTGCGCATCGCTGACATGCTGCAGGCGCCGCAGGTGGCGCTGGAACTGTCGAAGACGCTGGACGGCAACCTGCTGATCCGCGACTGGTCGCAGCAGAACCGCAACTGGTTCGCCGCGGTCAAGACCGAAAAACGGATGATGTTCATCATCCTGACGCTGATCATCGCCGTGGCCGCCTTCAACCTGGTGTCGACGCTGGTGATGACGGTCACCGACAAGCAGGCCGACATCGCGATCCTGCGCACGCTGGGCGCGTCGCCCGGATCGATCATGAAGATCTTCATGATCCAGGGCGCGCTGGTCGGCCTGATCGGCACCGCGATCGGCGTGGGGCTCGGCGTGCTGGTGGCGAGCAATATCGACGTCATCGTGCCGTTCATCGAGCGCCTGTTCGGCATCCAGTTCCTGCCGCGCGACATCTACCTGATCAGCGCGCTGCCGTCCGATCTGCGCTGGCCGGACGTCGGCACCATCGGCGGTGTTGCCGTGGTGCTGGCATTCCTGGCGACGCTGTATCCGAGCTGGTCGGCGGCGCGCGTGAAGCCGGCGGAGGCGCTGCGCTATGAATGATTCCGCGATGAATGAACCCGTGCTGTCGTGCCGCGGCCTGGCCAAGACCTTCACCCAGGGCAGCTATTCGGTCAAGGTGCTGACCGGCATCAATCTTGATGTCGCCGCCGGCGAGCAGGTAGCGGTCGTCGGCGCCTCCGGCTCCGGCAAGTCGACGCTGCTGCACCTGCTCGGCGGTCTGGATACGCCGAGCGCCGGCAGCGTGATGCTGCAGGGGCAGAGTCTGTCGCAGTTAGGGGAAAAAGCACGCGGCGAACTGCGCAACCATGCGCTCGGCTTCGTCTACCAGTTCCACCACCTGTTGCCGGAGTTTTCCGCGCTCGACAACGTCGCGATGCCGCTGATGATCCGCCGTCAGTCTCGCCCGGAGGCGCGTGCTGCCGCCCGTGCGGTGCTGGCCCGGGTCGGCCTGGCGCAGCGCGAGATCCACGTGCCGGGCGAACTGTCCGGCGGCGAACGGCAGCGGGTCGCGCTGGCGCGCGCGCTGGTGACG
>JBATWJ010000095.1:0-5568 GCA_049672545.1 Burkholderiaceae bacterium | reverse complement strand
CTCGTCAATTGCGCCGGCGTCGCGCCGGCGGTGAAGACCGTCGGCCGCGACGGCCCGCATCCGCTCGACGTGTTCCAGCGCACCGTCAATATCAACCTAGTCGGTACCTTCAACATGGCGCGCCTGGCGGCCGATGCGATGGGCAAGACCGAAGCCGGCGAATCGGGCGAGCGCGGCGTCATCATCAACACCGCGTCGGTCGCCGCCTACGACGGCCAGATCGGCCAGGCCGCGTACGGCTCGTCGAAGGCGGCGGTGGTCGGGCTGACGCTGCCGATGGCGCGCGACCTGTCGCGTTCCGGCATCCGCGTGATGACGATCGCGCCCGGCATCTTCGAGACGCCGATGCTGCTCGGCATGCCGCAGGAAGTGCAGGATGCACTCGGCAAAATGGTGCCGTTCCCGCCGCGCCTGGGGCGCCCGGCCGAATACGCGCAGCTGGTCAAGACGATCATCGAAAACGTGATGCTGAACGGCGAAACGATCCGCCTGGATGGCGCGATCCGGATGCAGCCGAAGTAGGGTGCTGGCAACGCCGGTCGCGCATCCGCTAGGCCGGCGCTGCGTGGCCGGCAGCCGGACAATTTCAATGTCGGTCGGAGTATGTGTGAAATTCGACCGGCTGGCGCCCGGTATGGGTAGGTATATCTGGGAGTATGGGATATCTGCCAGCCACGTTGTGGCGGGCGCGGCGCGATTCCCAAAGCCGACCCCGCCTGTTAATCTCTTGTCATGCAGAAACAACCCTTGACCGCTCTGGTGCTGAGCGGCGGCGGCGCGCGCGCCGCCTACCAGGTCGGCGTCTTGCGAGCGGTGGCGGAAATCCTGCGCGACGCCGGCTGGGCGCCGCAGCGTTCCCCGTTCGACATCCTGTGCGGTACCTCGGCCGGTGCCATCAATACCACCGCGCTGGCTTGCCGCGCCGACGACTTCGGCGAATCGGTCGACAAGCTGTGGAAGGTGTGGGCCCACTTCACCGCCGAGCAGGTGTACCGCGCCGATTCGCTGGGCGTGCTGCGCACCGGCGCGCGCTGGCTGTCGCTGCTGTCGTTCGGCTGGCTGCTGCGCCAGTGGCATGCGCAACCGCCCAACTCGCTGCTCGACAACACGCCGCTGGTGACGCTCTTGCACCGGCTGCTCGATTTGCCGCGGCTCGATGCCGCGTTGAACAGCGGCGTGCTGCGCGCACTGGCGGTGACCGCGTCGTCGTATACCGGCGGCAACCACATCACCTTCTACCAGAGCGGCGCCGACATCGCCGAATGGACGCGCAGCCAGCGCCGCGCGATCAAGGGCCAGATCGGCGTCGAGCACCTGCTGGCCTCATCCGCGATCCCGTTCATCTTCCCGGCCACGCCGATCTATTGCGACGGCCGCCGCGAATACTTCGGCGACGGTTCGATGCGGCAGCCGGCGCCGCTGGCGCCGGCGGTCCATCTGGGTGCCGGCAAGATCTTCGTGGTCGGCGCCGGCCGCCTGATGGAGCCGGCGCTGGACGCTTCGCCGTTTCCGAAGTATCCGAGCCTGGCGCAGATCGCCGGCCATGCGCTGTCTTCGATCTTCCTGGATGGCATTTCGGTCGACGTCGAGCGGCTGACCCGCATCAACCAGACGCTGTCGCTGCTGACTCCCGAGCAGCGGCAAAAGACCGCGCTGCGGCCGATCGACATGCTGCTGATTTCGCCGTCCGAACGGCTGGATGACATCGCCAGCCGCCACGTCGGCAGCCTGCCGCGCCCGGTGCGCACGATGCTGGCGGGAATCGGCGCCACCGAAGCGCCGGGCGGCGCGCTCGCCTCCTACCTGCTGTTCGAGGCCAGCTACACCAGCGAGCTGATCCGGCTCGGGCAGAAGGACGCGCTGGCGCGTCGCGCTGACATCCTCGCTTTCCTGGCCGCGTGAGGCGTCCGCGGCCGTTGCCGGCCGCCCATTGTTGCGGCTGCCTTTTCGGCCCTCGTTATCAGGTTCCCGAGGCGCTTTCCACTGCTCTTTTTTGCTGTTGATTCGGGCCGGACAACACGTTACCCTACGTGATAATTGTTTTATATTATTGCAATTTTCACAATAAAAACGTTCAAGAAGACGATGTTTCACAGCCGCCTGCTGACCAGGCTTTCCCTGTTATTCGTTGCCTGGCTGCTGTGCATCGGCCCCGCCGCTGCGCGCCAGGATTCCACGCTCGGCGTGATCGCGGCGCGCGACCTGCCGTGGGAAGCGCGGCAGACGCTGGCGCTGATCAAGCGCGGCGGTCCGTTCCCGTACGCCAAGGACGGCGTGGTGTTCGGCAACTACGAAGGCATTCTCCCGAAGCAAAAACGCGGCTACTATCACGAATTCACCGTGACTACCCCGCATGCGCGCAACCGCGGCGCGCGCCGCATCGTGGCCGGCGGCGACCCGGCCACTTCCGGCGAATACTATTACACCGGCAATCACTATCGGACGTTCATGCGCATACAAGAATAACCGGGGCCGGAACGTCTCCAGCCCGCAGCCACAGCCGCAATGAAACCAGTCGAGACCGAGGGAGAAATGAGTTTATTGAAAACCGTGCCGCCAAACCTCGTGCAGTCGATCCGCGCCTTCCGCGTGACCGATCTGCGGGATGAGGCCGCGCACCTCGGCCAGCATTTCCTGTACGCCTGGTGCGCCGACGCCACCACCAAGCAGCAGGTGCTGGCCACGATCGCCGAAGCGTTCTATTTCCCCAAGCACTTCGGCAAGAATTTCGACGCGCTGGGCGACTGCCTGACCGATCTGGCTCACAAGGCGGGGCCGCAGCCGGGCTTCGTGGTGGTGCTGGAGCAGTTGCCGAACACGTCCAAGTTCGACAAGGAAGCGCGCGAAACCCTGCTCGACGTCTTCCGCGACGCGGCCGATTTCTGGGCCGAAAAAAAGGTCGCCTTCCGCGTCTTCTACTCGTTCCAGTAAGCCCGCCGATTTCGCCGCCGGCGCCGCGCCGGCCAGCGGCGCAGCGGTTACAATGCGCGCCATGAAACGCATTGTGATCCTGATTTCCGGTCGCGGCAGCAACATGCAGGCGATCGTCGAGGCCGCCCGTGCCGAACGCTGGCCGGCCGAGATCGTCGCCATCATCAGCAACCGCGCCGACGCCGCCGGACTGGCGTTTGCCGCCTCCCACGGGATTCCGACCGCAGTCGTTGCCAGCAAGGCATACTCCGATCGCCATGCCTTCGACACGGCCTTGGCGTCTGCGATCGATGCTTATACTCCCGACCTGGTGGTGCTGGCCGGGTTCATGCGGATCCTGACGCCGGCGTTCGTCGAGCGCTATGCCGGGCGCCTGTTGAACATCCATCCGTCGCTGTTGCCGAGCTTTCCCGGCCTCGATACCCACCGGCGCGCGCTGGACGCGGGCGTCAAGCTGCATGGCGCCACCGTGCATTTCGTCACGTCCGAGCTGGACGGCGGCCCGATCGCCGCGCAGGCCGCGGTGCCGGTGCGGGACGACGACGACGAGGCGCGGCTGGCGGCGCGCGTGCTGCAACAGGAACATCTGATCTATCCGCGCGCGGTGCGCGCCTTCATCGACGGCCGCCTGACGCTGGAAGGCGGCCGCGCGCGGCTGCGGGACGCCGCCATCGAGGAGGGCGCTGAATGAGGCTGCCGCCGGCGATCGTCACCCACACCGAACAGCTGCTGCGTGAAGTACTGCGCCTGACCGGCCCGGCCGACGGCACGCTGTCGCGTTATTTCCGCGAACATCCACGGCTCGGCGGCCGCGAGCGCGGCGTGATCGCCGAAGGCGTCTACAGCCTGCTGCGCAACAAGTCGGTCTATACCCATTTTGCCGAATCCGGCAGCGGCCCGGCGATGCGCCGGCTGGCCCTCTTGGGACTGGCCGACGCCGCCGGTATCGATGCGCTGGGCGGCCTGTCGGAACAGGAAGCCGCATGGCTGCAGCGAGTGCAGGGGATCGACCGCGCGCAATTGCCGGTTCGACTGCAGGCCAACCTGCCGGAATGGCTGTTCGACCTGCTGGCGGCGCGCCACGGCGAGGCGCAGACCCTGGCCATCGCCGCGGCACTGAACGCGCCGGCGCCGCTCGACTTGCGCGTCAACGCGCTGAAAGCGACGCGCGACGAAGTGATCGCGGCGCTGGCCGAGGCGCCGATCGCCGCCAGTCCGACGCCGTACGCGCCGCTCGGCATCCGCGTGCTGAAAAAGCCGTCGCTGCAGAACCTGCCGCTGTTCCAGAACGGCGTGATCGAAGTGCAGGACGAGGGCAGTCAATTGTTGGCGCAAGTGCTGGGCGCCAAGCGTGGCGAAATGGTGGTCGATTTTTGTGCCGGCGCCGGCGGCAAGACGCTGGCACTGGGCGCGGCGATGCGCAATACCGGACGCCTGTACGCGTTCGACGTTGCGCCCAGGCGGCTGGCCAAGATGAAGCCGCGTGTGGCGCGCAGCGGCTTGTCGAATGTGCATCCGGTGCAGATCGCGCATGAAAACGACGCCAAGGTCAAGCGCCTGGCCGGCAAGGTCGACCGCGTGCTGGTCGACGCGCCGTGCACCGGCCTCGGCACGCTGCGTCGCAACCCGGACGTCAAGTGGCGGCAAACGCCGGAAGCGGTGGCGGAGATGAACCAGAAGCAGGCCGCGATCCTGGCCAGCGCGGCGCGACTGGTGAAGCCGGGCGGGCGGCTGGTGTACGCCACCTGCAGCCTGCTGGACGAGGAGAACGAGACGATCGTCGAGCAGTTCCTGAGCCGGCACGAGGACTTCCGGCTGCTGCCGATGGCTGAGGTCCTGGCCGAGCAGAAGGTGGCGCTGGAAATGGGCGACTATCTGAAGCTGCTGCCGCATCTGCACGGCACAGACGGCTTTTTTGCCGCCGCGCTGGAACGCAGCAAATGACGCTGCGCACGCTTGCTGCAGTCGGCGCCGGCCTGGCGCTGTTCTTTTCACAGTGCAATGCCCATGCTTTCGAGCCATTGCCGCCGCCGCAGCCGGCCAGGGGCACGGTGCAGGCGGCGTTCGCGCCTTGGAACGACGTCGAGGGCCTGATCGTCGGCATCATCGACGGCGCGCATCGCCAGGTGCTGGTGCAGGCGTATCTGTTGACCAGCAAGAAAATGGCGCAGGCGCTGATCCGCGCCCACCGGCGCGGTATCGATGTGCAAGTGTTGATGGATGCCGAGCAGATGGACAAGGTGCCGGCGTCGCAGGCGCTGGCACTGACCGAGGGCGGGGTGCCGGTCTGGCTCGAGACCGGCTACCAGAACGCGCACAACAAGGTGATCGTGGTCGACGGCGCGACCGCGGCGCCGGTGCTGGTTACCGGCAGCTACAACTACACCTGGGCGGCGGCACACAAGAACGCCGAAAACGTGCTGGTGCTGCGCGATGATCCCCAACTGGCGGCGCGCTATGTCGCCAACTGGCGGCGCCACCAGCGTGACGCCACACCGTTCCGTCCCTAAGCCGAGCGCACGATGTTGTCTAGCGTCCTGACCGAACTGGCCCGTGATTTCCGCACTCCGGGCATTTTCTGGCAGCTCGGTGCGCTGCTCGGGTGCGGCGTACTCGGCTGGAGCGCGTCGCGCGCGC
>JBATWJ010000094.1:0-11488 GCA_049672545.1 Burkholderiaceae bacterium | reverse complement strand
CGTTCAGCCGTTCCGGCGCGATCCCCAGCTCGCGGCGGCAGGCTTCGGCCTGGGCGGCGAACGCTTCGTTCATCTCGACCACGTCGATGTCGCCGATGGCGAGGCCGGCGCGTTCCAGCGCCTTGCGGCTGGCGCCGACCGGCCCCATGCCCATGATGTTGGCGGCGCAGCCGGCCACCGCGAAGCTGACGATCTCGGCCATCGGCTTCAGGCCGCGGCGCTGCAGATACGCTTCCGAGCACACCAGCAGCGCGGTCGAGCCGTCCGTCATCGGCGAGCTGGAGCCGGCCGTCACCGTGCCGCCTTCCTTGAAGACGGTTTTCAGCGTGCCCAGCTTTTCCATGTCGGGCGCGCGCGGGCAGCCGTCGACGTCGACCACCTGGTCATCGAAGCGGATCGCCACGATCTCTCCCGCCAGGCGGCCGTCGGCCTGCGCCGCCAGCGCCTTGGAATGGCTGGCGAAACTGAAGCGGTCCTGCTCTTCCCGGGTGATGCCGTACATGTCGGCGACGCGCTCGGCGGTCAGGCCGACCTTGAGGTAGTCGTCCTGCTGTTCCTGCGTCCAGGCGGTGGGCGGCAGCAGGTTGAAGCCGAACATCGGTACCCGCGACATCGATTCGACACCGCCGCAAATGAACACTTCGCCGGAATTGGTGGCGATCATGCCGGCGGCGTCCTGCACCGCCTGCAACGCCGAGCCGCACCAGCGATTGACCGTCACGCCGCACACCGAATCGGGCAGGCCGGACAGCATGCTGACGATGCGCCCCAGGTTCAGGCCCTGCTCGCCTTCCGGATAGGCGCAGCCCCAGATCACGTCCTCGATGTCCTGCGGCGGCACGTCCACCTGGGCCAGCAGCGCGCGGATCACCTGCGCGCTGAGGTCGTCGGGACGGATTCCGGCCAGTGCGCCCTTGCGCGCCGCGGTAAACGGCGAACGCACGTAACCGGCGATGAATGCCTTCTTCGATGTCAATTTGAACTCCGTAAAAAAATGAATGCGCGCATCGCGCGCAAGGATCGACAGGGCGGCGCGCAGGCCGCCGCCGTCATGCCGTGGCCACCGGCTCCCGATAGCTGCGGCGGGCGCCGCCGGAATCGGCACGTACGCCAAGGTAGAACTCGCGCACCTCCGGATTGCTGACCAGCGTTTCGGTGGGGCCGCTCAGCATGACCTTGCCGTTTTCCAGGATGTAGCCGTGATGGGCCACCGAAAACGCCATCGACGCATTCTGCTCGACCAGCAGCATCGACACGCCCTGTTCGCGATTGATGCGGGCGATGATGGCGAAGATTTCCTCCACCAGTTTCGGCGCCAGGCCGAGCGACGGCTCGTCGAGCAGGATCAGTGAAGGCTTGGCGACCAGCGCGCGGCCGATCGCCAGCATCTGCTGTTCGCCGCCGGACAGGTAGCCGGCCAACCCGTGGCGCCGCTCGTGCAGACGCGGAAAATAGCCGTAGATCAGGTCGAACGAGTCCTCCGCGCCGGCGCGGCCGCCAAGTGCATTGCGCGCCACCTTCAGGTTTTCCTCCACCGTCAGGTCGCCGAAGATGCGGCGCCCCTCCATCACGTGGAACATGCCGCGCCTGACCAGCTGGTCCGGCGCGACCGAACCGGTGGGGGTGCCGTTGAAGCGGATCGAGCCGGCGGTGACCATGCCATCCTCCAGCTTCAGCACATTGGTGATCGCTTTCAGCGCGGTCGACTTGCCGGCACCGTTGGCACCGAGCAAGGCAACCACCGTCCCCTTCCTGACGCTGAGCGAGAGGCCGCGCAGCGCCAGTACGGATTTGCCATACACCACCTCGACGTCCTGTACTTCGAGGATGCTGTCAGCCGCGTCGTTCATCATCACCTCCCCACCGCCGTGCGGTTTACTTGGCACCGACATTGATCCAGTCGGAGGCGGCGACCATCGTCTTGTTCTTGGCGTCGTAGCGATAGACGCGGCCGACCGGGATCGAGTTGCCTGCCACCGTGATCGGCACGCCGATCAGGCCGCCGGTGTCGTAGTCCTTGATCGAATTGAGCGCGGCCTTGAGGTTCGGACCGGTCAGCTCCTTGCCGGCGTCGAGCACGCGCTTGGCGCTCTCGGCGTACAGCATCGCGTTCAGCCAGCCCTGCAGGTAGGCGACCTGCTGGTAGTCCGGACGGATCGCGCGGATCTTTTCCAGCGTCGGCGACTTGCCTTCCTGGTCGAAATAGTAGCGATACGGCATCACGCCCATGAAGCCGTCGGCGTCCGGCCCCATCTTCTCGACGATCTTCAGATCCATCGACCAGATCGTTCCCATGAAGCGGGTTTTCATGCCCAGGTTCTTCGCCTGCGCGATGAAATCCGGGATCGGCGCCAGCACGTAGCCGTGGAAGATCGTGTAATCGGGGTTGGCGCGGCGCAGCTTCAGGACTTCGGTCGATACGTCGACCGTGCCCGGCGGCGTCGCGATCTGCTGCACCACGTTCAGCCCGAGCTGCTTGGCGTAGGCCAGGCTCGATTCGATCGGGTCACGGCCGAATTCGTTGTCCGCGTAGACCAGCGCCACTTTGGCCTTCGGCGTTTCCTTGGCGATGTGGCGCAGCAGGATCTTCACCATTTCCGAATAGTCGGGACCGGCCATGAAATAGTTCGGGAACTTCACCGGGTCGTTCAGCTCGGTCGCGAACGACGTACCCGACATCAGGATCTTGCCGTTGCGCGCCAGTTCGGGAGCGATGGTCTTGGCGAAGCCGGTCGAATCGGCGTAGTAGAAATTCACCTGCTCGCGCGCGGTCAGCTTGTTGAACACCGACACCGAGACGTCGACCTTGTAGCCGGTATCCTCGGCCAGGTAGCGCATCTTGCGGCCGTTGATCCCGCCTTGTTCGTTGGTCATCTTGACGAAATCCTGCATCGCCGTGTGATAGCCGACCGCGGTCGAGGCCATGATGCCGCTTAGGGGAATGGACGCGCCGATCACGATGTCGGATTTGTCCTGCGCCTGCGCACCGGAGAATGAAAGCGCCAGCGCGCCGGCACAGATGCCGGCGGCGATGCGTAGGACCTTGCGACGATATTCGTTCATACCTTTATCTCCTTTGGGGTTGGATGACTGCTTTTTATAGAACTACGTTTTCGATGCCCGCAGCCGCAGCATGCGGCGCAGGCGCGGCAGGACTTCCACCAGTCCTTGCGGCTCGAACAAAAGAAAACCGATGATCAATGCGCCGAACACGATCGAACGCACGGCCGGAATGATCGACATCGCATCCGGAATCCACGGCGTCAGTAGCGTGAACGCCAGCCGCAGCAGCTCCGGCACCAGGGTCATGAAGACCGTGCCGACGATGCCGCCGACAATCGAGCCCATGCCGCCGACGATGATCGCGGCGAGGAAGAAGATCGACATCACGATCGGAAAGCTTTCCGGCGTGACGACCCGGAAGAAATAGGCCCACAGCCCGCCCGCGAGGCCGGCGTAGAACGACGACAGCGCGAAGCTGGTGAGCTTGTATTTCAACAGCGGTATGCCGAGCACCTCGGCCGAGATGTCGCGGTCGCGGATCGCGATGAAGGCGCGGCCGACCTTGGTGCGGAACAGGTTCGCGGCCATCGTCACCATCAGCACCGCGACCGGCACGATCACCCAGTACTGCTTGGCCGGCTGGTCGAGAACGACGCCGAACAATTGCGCGGGCGGGACGTTGAGTCCCTTGACGCCATTGGTCACCGATTCCCAGTTGGCGAACACGAATTCGAGGATGATCGAGGCGGCGATGGTCGCGATCGCCAGGTACAGGCCCTTGACCCGCAGGCTTGGAATGCCGACCACCAGCCCCACCAGCGCCGCCACCAGTCCGGCCAGCGGCAGGTTCAGATAGAACGGCAGCCCCAGGTGCTGCTCCAGCAGCGCCACGCTGTAGGCGCCGACCCCCATGAACGCGGCCTGCCCGAGGCTGGCCAGCCCGGTATAGCCGGACAGGATGTTCAGACCGGTGGCGCTGACGATGTTGATCGCGATCAGGCAGATCCAGTACATCCAGTAGTTGCTGACCACGAACGGCGCGGCGACGAAGGCCAGGAGCGACACGGCGATCCAGAGCCCGCGGCGCGACGCGAACGGCGACGGCGCACCGCCGGCGGCGGACGCGGAGAGGGGGGGCGGAGTAGTCATAGTCGGTCGATCTCTGCGGAGCCCAGCAGGCCGTGCGGCCGTACCAGCAGCATGGCCATCAGGAGGGTGAAGGTGGAAATCATCTTGTATTCGCCGCCGAGCAGGGCGCCGGCGTAGGCTTCGACCAGGCCCACCACCAGCGACGCCAGCAGCACGCCCAGGATCGAATCGAGGCCGCCCATGATGACCACCGACAGCACGGTCAGGCCGAACACGCCCATCGACGGCGACAGGCCGCCGATCGCGCCGACCAGGATGCCGGCGCCGGCGGCGATCATGCAGGCCACCACCCATGACATCGAATACACCTTCGGCACGCTGATGCCGCAGGAATAGGCGGCGCCGGGATCGGTGGCAGTGGCGCGCAGCGCCAGGCTGCCGCTCCAGAAACGGAATACGGCCATGAACACCGCGATCATCGTCACCGACACGGCGAACGCCACTGCAGTCTTCGGCGACACGTAGGCGGGGCCGAGGAAGACCGGCTTTTCGTCGATGAACGACACCAGCCGGTGCGGCTCCAGCCCCCAGACCAGTTCGACCACGCCGACCAGGACCGAGCCGAGCCCGATGGTCACCATGAACACCGACAGCGCGCTGCTGCCCAGCATCGGGCGGATCACGGCGCGCTCGACCACGGCGCCGAACAGGCCGCCACACAGCAGCACCAGCGGGATCGCCAGCCAGACCGACAGCTGCAGGCCGCTGGTGAAGCCGAAGAACAGATAGGCGCCCAGCATCAGCGTCTCGCCGATCGCCAGATTCACCACCTTGGTGGCCTTGTAGATCAGGACGAAGGCGACTCCGGTCATTGCCAGCAGGGCGGCGCTGCCGAGGCCGGAAAGCGCGATCTCGACGAGATAGATCCAGTCGATCATTACGCGACCTCCTCGGCTTCAACCTGCTTCAGCTGTCCCGCCGCGTCGGCGCCGAGATAGGCGCTGATGACGTCCGGGTTGCTCTGGATTTCCTGCGGCTTGCCGGCGGCGATCAGCTTGCCGAAGCTGAGCACCACCACATGATCGGAGATGTCCATCACCATGCCCATGTCGTGTTCCACCATCAGGACGGTCACGCCCCATTCTTCGCGCACCTTGAGGATGAAGCGCGCGATGTCCTCGGTTTCCTCGCGGTTCATGCCGGCCACCGGCTCGTCCAGCAGCAGGATCTTCGGCCGCATCGCCAGCGCCCGCGCCAGTTCGACGCGCTTGCGCAGGCCATAGGGCAGGTTGGCCACCGGCTCGTCGCGGATATGGGCGATATCGAGCAGGCTGATGATGCGCTGGTCGATCTCGTCGCTCAGCGCCTGTTCCTCGCGCCGGGCGCGGCCCCAGTACAGCAGGCCGTGCAGCAGGTTGTTGTGGATATGCGAATGGCGGCCCAGCTTGATGTTCTCGAGCACCGTCATGCCGCGAAACAGCGCGATGTTCTGGAACGACCGCGCCAGGCCGAGCTTGGCGCGCAGCGGCGGCGGCGTACGGCTGATCGAGCTTCCCTGGAATTGCACGTCGCCGGCAAACGGCTTGTAGAAGCCGGAAATGCAATTGAACATCGAGGTCTTGCCGGCGCCGTTCGGGCCGATCAATGCGGTGATCGAGCCGGGCGCCACCGAAAACGAGACGTTCGACAGCGCGTCGATGCCGCCGAATCTCAATGACAGGTTCTGGACCGAGAGGATCGGCTGCGATGCGTGTTGGTCGTGCTTGTTCATGACATCTCCCGCGCGTCAGATCCGGTACGCCAGGCGCGTGCCTTCGTCGATCGCGCGCATCGCGTCCAGTTCGGAAGCGAAGCGCGCGCCGCCGATCAGGTCGACCGCTACGCCGAGCGCCTCCAGCTGTTGCGCCAGATCCTGGTCCGAATCCTGGCCGGCGCACAGCACGACGTGGTCGGCCGGAAACACGTGCGGCATGCCGTCGATCGTGTAATGCAGACCGTCGTCGTCGATCTTCCGGTAGTCGCAGCCGGACACCACCGGCACGCCGCGCTTGGTCAGCTTGGTGCGATGGATCCAGCCGGTGCTCTTGCCGAGGCGCGCACTGGGCTTGGTCAGGCTGCGCTGGAACATCGCGACCTGGCGCCGCGACCGTTCGGCGACCGGCTGGCGGATGCCGCCGGCGCTGCGGATTTCGGGATCGACGCCCCAGGCGTCGAAGAATTCGGCGACGCTCAAGGTGCCGGCCTGCGGCGCGGTCAGCAGTTCGGCGACGTCATGGCCGATGCCGCCGGTACCGATCACCGCCACCCGTTCGCCGGCTTTGACCCGGCCCAGGATCACGTCCAGATAGCCGACCACCTTCGGATGATCCACGCCGGGAATGTCGGGCAGGCGCGGCTTGATCCCGGTGGCGACCACCACCCGCTCGAAGCCCTGCTCCAGCAGCGCTTGGGCGGTGGCCATGGTCCCCAGCCTGATCTCCACCCCGGTCAGCTGCAGGCGCTTGCGGAAGTAGCGCAGCAATTCACCGAATTCCTGCTCCTTGCCGGGAATCCGGCGCGCGACGTTCAGCTGGCCGCCGATGTCGTCGCCGGCTTCGTACAGCACCACCTGGTGGCCGCGCTCGGCCGCCGTGCTGGCGCATGCCATGCCGGCCGGGCCGGAGCCGATCACCGCGATGCGGCGCCGGACCGCCGGCGGCTCGTCCGAAAACTCGGTCTCGTGGCAAGCTTTCGGATTGACCAGGCAGGTCGCCAGCCGGTCGGTGAAGATGTGGTCCAGGCATGCCTGGTTGCAGGCGATGCAGGTGTTGATTTCGTCGGTGCGACCGCTTGCCGCCTTGATCACGAATTGCGGATCGGCCAGGAACGGCCGCGCCATCGACACCAGGTCGGCCTCGCCCTTGGCCAGAATCTCTTCGGCGGTGGCCGGCATGTTGATGCGGTTGGAAGCCACCACCGGGATCGAGACGACTTTCTTCAGGCGGGCGGCGGCGAACGCGAAAGCCGCGCGCGGCACCGAGGTGGCGATGGTCGGCACCACCGATTCATGCCAGCCGACGCCGGTGTTCAGCGCATCGGCGCCGGCCGCTTCGACCGCGCGCGCCAGCTGGTCGATCTCGGCGCCGACCAGGCCGCCCTCGACCAGGTCGATCGCCGAAATCCGGTACACGATCAGGAAGCCGGCGCCCAGGCGGGCACGGGTACGGCGCAGGATCTCGAGCGGGAAGCGGATGCGGTTCTCGAACGAGCCGCCCCATTCGTCGGTCCGGTCGTTGGCGCGCAGCGTCGTGAACTGCGTGATCAGATAACCTTCCGACCCCATCAGCTCGATGCCGTCGTAGCCGGCCATTTGCGCCAGTTCGGCGCAGCGGACGAAATCCTCGATGGTCTGCTCGATTTCGGCGCTGCTCAGCGTGCGCGGGATGCGGCGGTTGATCGGGGCGGGAATCGAGCTGGCGCCGACGATCTGCGGATGCTTGGCATAGCTTCCGGTGTGCAGCACCTGCAGGATGATCTTGGCACCGGCCGCATGCGCGGCCTCGACGATCGGCCGGTGCTCGGCCAGCTTTTCCTCGGAATCGAGGACTGTTGCGCCTTCTTCGACGCGTCCCTCGAAATTCGGCGAGGTGCCGCCGGTGATGATCAGGCCGACGCCGCCGCGTGCGCGCTCGGCATAGAAGGCGGCCAGCCGCGGAATGGCGTCCGGCTCGTTCTCCAGGCGGGTGTGGATCGAACCCATGATGACGCGATTGCGCAGCTCGTGCGCGCCGACGCGTATCGGCGACAGCAGCAATGGATAGTGGTCGTTCGGGAGTGCGTCAGTCATGTCTGCGTCCGTAGTGGCGGGCCCGGTTTCGGCTCAGGCCTGCGGGCGGTTCAATAGGTAGTCCTGGTATTCCTTGCGCAGCGCGGCCTTGAACAGCTTGCCGGTCGCGGTATGCGGCAGGGAGTCGAGAAACACGATGTCGTCCGGCAGCCACCACTTGGCCACCCGGGAACTGAGGAATTCCAGGATTTCCTTCTTCTCCAGAGATTTCCCGGGCTTTCGCACCACCAGCAGCAGCGGCCGCTCGTCCCACTTCGGATGGGTGGCGCCGATCACCGCGGCCTCATGGATGTCCGGATGATCCATTGCGAAATTTTCGAGATCGATCGACGAAATCCATTCGCCGCCGGACTTGACCAGATCCTTGGCGCGGTCGGTCAGCTTGATGTAGCCGTGGCGGTCGATGGTGGCGATGTCGCCGGTATCGAAAAAGCCCTCGGCGTCGAGCGCGCTGCCGCGCTCCTTGCCGTAGTAGGCCTGCACGATGCAGGGGCCGCGCGCCTTCAGATGGCCGGCGCTGGCGCCGTCCCAGGGCTGGCGCCGGTCGGCATCGTCGAAGGCCTGGAACTCGACGCCGAACGGCGGCCGGCCCTGGGTCTGCAGCAGTGCGATGCGCTCGTCGCCGGCCAGGCCGCGGGTTTCCGGCAGCATCGTGCAGATGGCGCCCATCGGCCCCATCTCGGTCATACCGAACGCCGAACGCACTTCCACGCCGTGCTTGTCGGAAAAGGCTTCGATCATCGAGCGCGAACAGGGCGAGCCGCCGACATACAGGCGGCGCAGCTTGTTCAGCACCTGGCCCTGCGCGTCGAGGTAATTGAGGACGTCCTGCCACACGGTCGGCACGCCGCCGCTGCAGGTGACGTTTTCATTGACCAGCAATTCGGTCAGCGACGCGCCATCCATCTTCGGCCCGGGCAGTACCATGCCGGCGCCGGCCATCGGCGCCGAGAATGGCCAGGTCCAGCCATTCGCATGGCACATCGGCACCACCTGCAGCACCACGTCGTTCGAACCGAAGCCGTACATGTCGGGTGAATTCGCGATCAGCCCCATCAGCACGATCGAACGGTGCGAATACAGCACGCCCTTCGGCTGGCCGGTGGTGCCGGAGGTGTACGCCAGGCTGGCGGCGGTGTTTTCGTCGAAGCTGCCCCATACGTAGTCGGCGTCGACGCCGTCGATCCAGTCCTCGAAGCAGACGGCGTTCGGCAGCGTGGTGGGCGGCATGTTGGCGCGGTCGGTCAGCACCACATACTGCTCGACCGTCGGCAGGCGGTCCGCCAGCGCCTCCAGCTGCGGCACGAAGGTGGCATCCACCAGCAGCATCCGGTCGCGGGCATCGTTGACGATGTAGACGATCTGCTCGGAAAACAGGCGCGGATTGATCGGGTGATACACGGCGCCGATCCCGAGAATGCCGTACCAGCATTCAAGATGCAGCGCGGTGCTGGAAGCCAGCGTGCCGACCCGGTCGCCGGCCCGGATGCCCTGCTGCGCCAGCTTCTTCGAAATACGCAAGGCCTGCGTGTGCATGCGGGCATAGTCGGTGACTTCGATGGCGCCGGCCACCGTGCGCGTCACCACCCGCCGTTCGCCGTGCTGGCGCGCGGCGTGCTCGATCACCCGATGGCACAGCAATGGCCAGTCCTGCATCATGCCGAACATGGCGAGGCCTCGGAATCTTGGAAAAAGGCGAAGGAAGAAGTGCTGCGCCTGATCAGGCAAGGGCAGGCGCTTCCGCTGAAAAGCGATGTCATTGCGATATGTCTCTTTTAGTAATAATTCTTGTAGTGCGGGCGGCGCTGCGATCCCGGTACGCGGACGTCGCCCTGCACGCGTCGTATTCCCTATACGCAAGTTCGGTGCCAGTGCGAACCACCGTCAAATTCCACGATTCGTGGCCGCAAGAAGGGAAATATGACTTCGGGAAGAACAGACGGCGCCGAAATGTCTTCGACAAAGACACTCAGCGCCGCACAGGACGATGTCAGTATTCGTAAAAACCGCGCCCCGACTTGCGGCCGTAATAGCCGGCGTCGACCATTTCCTGCAGCAGCGGGGCGGGGCGGTACTTCGGATCCTTGAAATCGCGGTAGAAGACGTTCATCACGGACAGGAAGGTGTCCAGTCCGACCAGGTCGGCCAGGGCCAGCGGGCCGATCGGATGATTGGCGCCCAGGCGCATGCCGGCGTCGATTTCCTCGCGCGTGGCCAAGCCTTCCTGCAGCACGAAGATCGCTTCGTTCATCATCGGGCACAGGATCCGGTTGACGACGAAGCCGGGCGCGTTCTTGGAGCTGATCGCGGTCTTGCCGATCCGCTGCGCCAGCGCATCGGCGGCGGCGTAGGCCGCATCGCTGGTCTGGATGCCGCGGATGATTTCCACCAGCGCCATCACCGGCACTGGGTTGAAGAAGTGCATGCCGACGAAGCGGCTCGGGTCGGACAGCGCCGACGCCAGCTTGGTAATCGACACCGACGAGGTATTGGTGGCGATCACGCAGCCCGGCTTGGCGATGGCATCCACTTCCTTCAGAATGCTGAGCTTGAGCTCCAGGTTTTCGGTGGCGGCCTCGATGATGAAATCGGCCGCGGCCAGCGCCGCCAGGTCCGGCGTGGTCTGGATCGCCGACAGGGTCTTGCCGACCTCGGCCTCGCCGATCTTGCCCTTGGCGGCCATCCGGTCGAGGCTCGAGGAAATCGCCTTCATGCCCTTGTCGAGGGCGGCGTCGCTGATATCGCGCAACACCACTTTCAGCCCGGCCGCCGCGCAGGTTTGCGCGATCCCGCTGCCCATCATGCCCGCTCCGATAATGCCTACGACTTGCATGCTCATTCGTCCTTTCAAATTGCTAGCTGGATTGACAATCGCCCTGTGCGCCGGCCGCGCCGCAGTTGCATCGATGCCGGCTTCGTCTATCCTTCAAGCAATATGCATGCCATTTAGTGGGGGGCGGCGCGGCGAAACGGAACCAGTACAATTTGCCTGGAGCGGATGCGGCCCGGCCAGCTTCCCGGCCGCAACCGCGGCACCGCAGAACGGGAAGGTCGTGGAAATGCGGCGATGACGATCCCTGCCTTTGGCGACCACCTTCTTTTTGACCGGACCCATGCTCCACATCCGCTTTTCCAACCGCTTCGAAATCCTGCTGGGGGCATTGCTGGAGCGCGTACAGGACGAGGCGGCTGCATCGCCGTTCGCGGCGGTCGAGATCCTGGTGCCGAGCGCGGCGGTGCGGCGCCGCATCGAGCTGGCGGCGGCCGATGCGTTCGGCATCTGCGCCAACGTCCGCTTCGCCTTCCTGGCGCAATGGCTGTGGGCGCAGATCGGCAAGCTGGTGGCGGTACCGGACGAATCGCCGTTCGCACCGCCGCTGCTGGCGTGGCGGCTATATGAAATGCTGGCGCAGCCGGCGACCGCCGCCGCCCATCCGCGGCTGGCGTCCTACCTGGCCGAGGCCGATCCGGCGATGCGGATGGAACTGGCCGAGCGCATCGCCGCGCTGTTCGACCAGTACCTGACCTACCGGCCGGACTGGATGGCGCAGTGGCTGCGCGGCCCCCGCG
>JBATWJ010000093.1:0-2750 GCA_049672545.1 Burkholderiaceae bacterium | reverse complement strand
CCTGGAGCTTCGTGCCGCAGATCAACCTGCCGATCTTCCAGGGCGGACGGCTGCGCGCCGCGCTCGGGATGAGCCAGGCCGAGCGCGACGCCGCGCTGGCGCAGTACGAAAAATCGATCCAGAACGGCTTCCGCGAAGTGGCCGACGCGCTGGCGCTGGGCAGCACGCTGGCCGAGCAGAAGGAAGCGCAGCAGGCTCTGGTGGCGGCCGCGACGCGCGCCGATCAGCTGTCGCGCGCGCGCTACGAGGCCGGACGCGACAGCTACCTGGTGCTGCTCGATGCCCAGCGCACGCTATATAGCGCCCAGCAGTCGCTGTTGACCACCCGGCTGGCCGAGCAGAGCAACCGCGTCGCGCTGTACCAGGTGCTGGGGGGCGGCTGGCACGAATACAGCCGGAACGCCCAATGACCCCAACCCCGGCGGAAGCGCGCGGCCAGGCACAGCGCCAGCGGATCCTGGCGGCGGCGGAAAAATGCTTCATCGAGCGCGGCTTCCACGCCGCCAGCATCGCCAACATCGCTGAAACGGCGCAGATGAGCCCGGGCCTGATCTACCGCTACTTCAGCAGCAAGAGCGAAATCATCCTGGCCATCATCGAGCAGCAGCTGCAGTTGGCGCGCGAGGAAATGCGGCAGCAGGACGCCCGCTCCGACCTGGCGCAGCAGATCGCCGAATCGTTCACGCCGGACTCCGGTGCGCCGCAGACCAATGCCGCGCTGTTTTTGGAGATTTCGGCGGAAGCCACGCGCGATCCGGCAGTCGGTGCGGCGGTGCGCAACTCGGACCGCACGCTGGAAGCCGAATTCCGCCAGTGGCTGGGGCGCAGCGTCGATGAACGCGGCTACGGCCTCAGTGCCGAGCGCGCGGCCGGCGCGGTGCTGGTGCTGCAATGCCTGTGGGAAGGGATGAAGGTGCGCGAGGCGCGCCAGCCCGACTTCGACCACCTGGCGCTGCAGGCGGCGCTGCGGCAATGCCTGCCGGCCCTGCTGCGCCCGCAGGACGATCCGGCAACCTGACTCAGAACGGCTGCAGCGGCGCCACCGCGTGCCCCTGTACATAATCGACGCCGATCGCCTTCAGCTCGGCCAGCGTAGCCTCGTCCTCGACCCATTCGGCCACGGTGCGGATGCCCATCACGTGGCCGATGTGATTGATCGCCTCCACCATCGCGCGATCGATCGGGTTGTGCGCCAGGTCGGCCACGAAACCGCCGTCGATCTTCAGGAAATCGACCGGCAGGTGTTTCAGGTAGGCGAACGACGACATGCCGCTGCCGAAATCGTCCAGCGAAAAACGGCAGCCCAGCTGCTGCAGCTGGCGCATGAAGTGCATCGCCTTGTTCAGGTTGGCAATCGCGGTGGTCTCGGTGATTTCGAAGCAGATGTTGCCGAACGGGATGCCGAAGTGGCGGAACTGCTGACCGACGAAATCGAGGAATTTCGGATCGTTCAGCGATGCCCCCGACAGGTTGATCGAGAAGATGTGCAGCGGCTTGCCGCCGCTGGCGCGCAGCAGTTCGGCGCAGCGCGCGAACGCGGTGCGGATCACCCAGCGGTCGATCTCCGGCATCAGGTCGTAGCGTTCGGCGGCCGGGATGAAGGCCATCGGCGGGATGATTTCGCCGTTCTCGCCGATCATGCGCAGCAGCAGCTCGTGGTGCTGGCGGCTGCCGTCGTCGTCGCCGGTGGCGGCGATGCGCTGCTGGTACAGGCGCAGCCGGTCTTCGCGGAACGCCCGCTGGATGCGTCCCATCCACTCCATCTGACCGTGCCGCTGCATCAGCTCGTCATCTTCCGGATGGTACACGTGCAGCCGGTTGCGGCCGTGTTCCTTGGCCAGATAGCAGGCGGAATCGGCGGCGCTCAGCACTTCGGCCATGCTCAGCATGTCGCTGTTGAAATTGACGATGCCGATCGACACGCCGATATAGAACATGCGGTCGCGCCAGACGAAATGGAAATCGCAGATGGTCTGGCGCAGCTTGTCGGCGATCTGCACCGCGGCGTCCGGCGTGCAGTTTTCCAGCAGCGCGCCGAACTCGTCGCCGCCCAGGCGCGCCAGCGTATCGCTCTCGCGCAGCAGCGGCTGCAATAGCGTCGTCACCTGGCGCAGCAGGTCGTCGCCGGCACCGTGGCCGCAGGTGTCGTTGACGATCTTGAACTGGTCCAGGTCCATGTACAACACGCTGTAGTGCCGCTCCTGGCTGCCGGCGGCTTCCAGCGCCAGCTGCAGGCGGCGCTCGAATTCGCGCCGGTTGACCAGACCGGTCAGCGGATCGTGGCTGGCCTGGTGCGACAGCTGCACCGCCAGGCTGCGCGACTGGCTGACGTCGCGAAACACCAGCACCGCGCCAATCACCGCCTGCCTGCGGTCGCGGATCGGTGCCGCCGAATCCTCTACCGCGTATTCGCTGCCGTCGCGCGCGATCAGCAGCGCATCCTTGTCCAGCGTCACGATCCGGCCTTCGCGCAGCGCCTGCTCGACCGGGTTCGGCACTGGCGTGCGCGCGTGCTGGCTGACCGTATGGAACACCGCCGACAGCGGCTGGCCGCGCCCGGCCGCGTGCGGCCAGCCGGTCAGCGCCTCGGCCACCGGGTTCATGTATTCGATGCGGCCGTGGCGGTCGGTGGTGATGACGGCATCGCCGATCGATGCCAGCGTCACTTGGGCCCGCTCCTTTTCCTCGAACAGCCGTGCCTGCGCGGCGCTGCGTGCGCGCTCGTGCTCCTGCAGCGCCTGCGCCATGCG
>JBATWJ010000092.1:0-1962 GCA_049672545.1 Burkholderiaceae bacterium | reverse complement strand
GGGCTGGTGGGGCCACGCGGCGCCGTTCGCGATGCAGCCGGAATTCCAGCCGGCCGCCGGCATCCGCCGCGCGCTGTGCGGCACCCAGCCGATCGTGTCGCTGGCGCTGGTCGAATGCGGGCTGGATATCTTCCACCGGACCACGATGGCGGCGGTGCGCGCCAAGTCGCTGGCGCTGACCTCGCTGTTCATCGAATTGGTCGAGGCGCGCTGCGCCGCCCATCCGTTGCGGCTGGAGACGCCACGCGCACCGCAGCTGCGCGGCAGCCAGGTCAGCTTCGCCCATCCGTACGGCTACGCGGTGATGCAGGCGCTGATCGGGCGCGGCGTGATCGGCGACTACCGCGAGCCTGAAATCATGCGCTTCGGCTTCACGCCGCTGTATACCCGCTTCGCCGACGTCTGGGACGCGGTCGATGCGCTGGCCGACATCCTCGACCACCGGCGCTACGACCTGTCGGAAGCCCGCGCCAGCGTCACCTGAACATTCCACGAAGGAGATCCGATGACCACGCAAGCTCCACCGGCGCAGGACGCGCCGGCCGACTGGCACGGCGCGCAAATGGATTTCAGCCGCAGCATGAGCTACGGCGACTACCTCGCGCTCGACCAGATCTTGTCGGCCCAGCATCCGCGCTCTCCGAACCACAATGAAATGCTGTTCATCGTCCAGCACCAGACCAGCGAACTGTGGATGAAGCTGATGCTGCACGAACTGCACGCGGTGCAGGCCAGCCTGCGCGCCGACACGCTGCCGCCGGCATTCAAGATGCTGGCGCGGGTGGCGCGCATCATGGACCAGCTGGTACATGCATGGGACGTGCTGGCGACCATGACGCCGCCGGAATACACGGCGATCCGCCCGTACCTGGGCAGCTCGTCCGGCTTCCAGTCGGCGCAATACCGCGAGATCGAATTCCTGCTCGGCAACAAGAACACCGCGCTGCTGCAGGTCCATGCCGCCCACCCGGAACGCCACGCCAAGCTGCTGGCGACACTGCAGGCGCCGTCGATCTACGACGAGGCGATCCGGCTGATGGCGCGCCAGGGGCTGGGGATCGACGCCGCCCGGTTGGCGCCCGACTACACCCGGCCGACCGCCGCCGACGCCTCGGTGCAGGCGGCGTGGCTGGAGGTTTACCGCGATCCGCAGCACCACTGGGCGCTGTACGAACTGGCGGAAAAACTGGTCGATCTGGAAACCGCATTCCGCACTTGGCGCTTCCGCCATGTGACCACGGTCGAGCGCATCATCGGCTTCAAGACCGGCACCGGCGGCACGGCCGGCGTCAGCTATCTGCGCAAGATGCTGGAGGTGGTACTGTTCCCCGAACTGTTCGCGTTGCGTACCGTGTTGTGAAGCAAGCAATATACTCCCCTATATAAACTCCTATAGCGGGCGCCAAATATCGTAAATCTTCATATACTCCTTCGTCCGGCGATGACCGTAAGGAAACCTGGCGGCATTCGCGTCCGAGGACGGCGGCCACCGCGCTAGAATGGGTGCCGGGAACGCCGCCGCCGGCGGCCGCCCGCCCTTCCCGACAGGTCCATTCTCATGAGCGAATCCCGCGCGCTGCGTACCCTGGCCGTGCACGCCGGCCAGCATCCCGATCCCGAATTCGGCGCGCTGGCGGCGCCGATCTATCAGACCTCCACCTTCGCCTACGGATCGTTCGAACGCGGCGCGCGCATCTTCGCCGGCGACACGCCCGGCTACGTCTACAGCCGCATGGGCAACCCGACGGTGGCGACGCTGGAGCGCAAGATCGCCGCGCTGGAACAGGCGGAAGACGCGATCGCCTTCGCCAGCGGCACCGGCGCGATCAGCGCGCTGCTGCTGGCGCTGCTGAATCCGGGCGACGAAATCCTGTTCGTCGGCCCGCTGTACGGCGGCACCGAAGCGCAGTTGCGCGACCTGCTGCCGCGCTTCGGCATCCGCGCGCTCGAAGTCGGCAGCGC
>JBATWJ010000091.1:0-2506 GCA_049672545.1 Burkholderiaceae bacterium | reverse complement strand
GGCTTCGTTGCTGGATGTCGCGCTCGGCCGCCGTACGCTGGAGCAGGCGGTGCGCATGCTGCCGCAGGGTTTCCGATTGACGGCCCTGGCTTCGCCCGGCACCCGCGCGCTGCAGCTGGCGTCGCATGCGCAGCAGCTCGAGCAGGCGTTCGGGCAGCTGGCCGCGCAGTGCGACCTGGTGCTGGCCGATGCCGTCGCCGGCGAGCCGGAATTGCTGCCGCTGGCGGCGCTGGGCAGCGGCGACATCGTGGTCCAGGTGTCGCCGGATGCTGCTGCCATCACCGCCGGCTATACGCTGATCAAGCGCCTGAACGCGGCTTTTGGCCGGCGCCGCTTCGGCGTCCTGGTATCCGGCGCCGACGAGCGGCAGGCCGAGCGCGTGTTCGCCAACATGGAGCAGGCCGCCGGCCGCTATCTGGCGCTGCCGCTGTACGCGGTCGGCTCGGTGCCGGCCGACGAGCACATCCGGCGCGCCGCCCGGCTCGGGCGCAGCGTGGTGGACGCCTTCCCGCTGGCCGGCGCATCGATCGCATTCCGGCGCCTGGCTGGACGACTGACGCCGTCTGGGTTACCTTCGGGAAACCCGGGCATGTTGGCCGGCGGGTAGATTGCGGAATTCGAACATGTACAACGCCAACGGAAAGACGGACAGGAACAATCTGCTCACCGAGCATGCGCCGCTGGTCAAGAAGCTTGCCTATCAGATGAAGGCGCGGCTGCCGCCCAGCGTCGAGGTCGACGATCTGGTGCAGGCCGGCATGATCGGCCTTCTGGATGCCGTCAACCGCTATGAGGAAACCCACGGCGCGCAGTTCGAGACCTACGCGGTGCAGCGCATCCGCGGCGCGATGCTGGACGAATTGCGCAGCAGCGACTGGCTGCCGCGCAGCATGCGCCAGAACATGCGCAAGATCGAAACCGCGATGACCACGCTGCAGCAGCGGCTCGGCCGGCCGCCGAAGGAAACCGAGGTCGCGCAGCAGCTGAAGCTGTCGCTGGAAGCCTACCAGGACATGCTGGCCGACGGCGGCGGCCACCAGCTGGTCTACTACGAGGATTTCCACGACGCCGACGGCGGCCACGAGCATTTCCTCGATCGCTACTGCCCGGAAAACAGCGATGATCCGCTGCAGGCGCTGGTCAACAGCGGCTTTCGCGAAGCGGTGATCGATGCCATCACCGCCTTGCCGGAGCGCGAAAAGATCCTGATGGGCCTGTACTACGAACAGGAAATGAACCTGAAGGAAATCGGCGCCGTCATGGGCGTATCGGAATCGCGCGTCTGCCAGCTGCACAGCCAGGCGATCGCGCGCATGCGCGCCACCTTGAGGGAACAGGCGTGGACTGGGGTAGCGTAGCCGGGCTGCTGCTGGCGGCCGTCGGCATCCTCGGCGGCCAGTTGCTGGAAGGCGGGCACATCAGCTCGCTGGTGCAGCCGGCGGCGTTCGTGATCGTCGTCATCGGCACGCTCGGCGCGGTGCTGCTGCAAAGCGGGCTGGTGTTTTTCGCGCGCGGCACGCGCATGCTGCTGTGGGTGTTTGCGCCGCCGCGGCTGGAACACGAGGCGATGCTGCACGAGATCGGCGTCTGGAGCTTCACCGCGCGGCGTGAGGGCTTGCTGAGCCTGGAGCGCTTCATGGAGCGTTCGGACGATCCGTTCGTCGCCAAGGGCTTGCGCCTGTTGATCGACGGCATCGAGCCGGCCAAACTGCGCGACATCCTGGAAGTCGAAATCACCACCTACGAAACCGCGCAGCGGCAGGCCGCCAAGATCTGGGAAGCGGCCGGCGGCTACGCGCCGACCATCGGCATCCTGGGCGCGGTGCTGGGCCTGATCCACGTGATGGAAAATCTGTCCGATCCATCCAAGCTGGGCAGCGGCATCGCGGTCGCCTTCGTCGCCACCATCTACGGCGTCGGCTTCGCCAACCTGCTGTTCCTGCCGGTCGCCAACCGGCTGAAGACGGTGATCGCGGCCCAGGTGCTGCGGCTGGAAATGCTGGCCGACGCCTTCTTCGGCATCGCCTCCGGCGACAATCCGCGCGTGATCGACGAGCGCATGCGCGCCTATCTCGAATGAATGGGCCTCTCTGCGGCGGCAGGCTGCACCGGGGCCGAACTGGGCAACCCGACGAAAACGCTCTTAATGCCAGGGAGTATGCATTGAAGCTGGCCGATTTGCGCCCGACATGGAAGGGTATGCAGGGGAGTATCCAGGCACCCGACGACGATGGCGCCCGGTGACGGCAGGAGGCGGACCATGGCACGCAAACGGCATCAGGAAGAGGCGGACAACCACGAGCGCTGGCTGGTGTCGTACGCCGATTTCATGACATTGCTGTTCGCGTTCTTCGTCGTCATGTACGCGATTTCGTCGCTCAATGAGGGCAAGTACCGGGTGCTGTCGGACGCGCTCGGCAACGCCTTCGGCCAATCGCGCATCACGACCCCGCTGCCGCTGCCGCATGGGCAGCTGGCGCCGCAGTTGCCGCTGCGGCCGCAACTG
>JBATWJ010000090.1:0-2947 GCA_049672545.1 Burkholderiaceae bacterium | reverse complement strand
GTCATCAACGCGCGCCGCGCCAAGGGCCGCAAGCGCCTGGCGGTCTGACGCGCCGTCTTGCTGTTTTGCGTGGCGGACGATCCTTCCTACGCCTATACGCGCGATCGGCGCATCGTCAAAACGGATGACTTTTCATCCGTTTTTCGTTTGCGCCCGGTGCGGAAAACAGCGCATTTCGTCCTTTACACGCGAGCCAATGGATTGCCGCAGGCCCGGCTCGGCGTGGTGGCGGCCAAGCGGCTGGCACCGCGCGCGGTGACCCGCAATGCCGTCAAGCGGGCGGCGCGCGAAACGTTCCGGCAGATGGCGCTGCCGTCGCTCGATTGCGTGGTGCGACTGGCGCGCCCGCTGAATACCCGGGCCGAGCCCGCCACCAGTGCCCGCCTGAAAACGCAGTTGCGCGCCGAACTGGCGCAATTATTCGACCTGCAGCCCGGTACCGGGAAGACATCATGAAACAGCCGTTACTGCTGCTGCTGCGCGCCTACAAGCTGGGAATCAGCCCGTTCCTGGGCCAGAATTGCCGTTTCTACCCGAGCTGTTCCGATTACGCCGCCGAAGCGATCCGCACGCACGGTGCGCTGCGCGGCTGCGCGCTGGCGGCACGCCGGCTGTGCAAGTGCCATCCGTGGCATGCGGGCGGCTACGATCCGGTGCCGGAAGCCAAGACCGGCGCCGCCAAGCACCGCTGCAGTCACTCCTGAATTTTCCGAGAACTACCAAATATGGATATCAAACGTACCGTCCTGTGGGTTGTCTTTTCCCTGTCGATACTGGTGCTGTGGGACAACTGGATGCGGCACAACGGCAAGCCGTCGATGTTTTTCCCGACCACCTCGCAGCAGGCCAGCGCCGCCAAGGACACGGCCGGCGGCGACGGCGCGCGCAGCGGCGAACTGCCGCAGGCCAGCGGCGTCGCCGGTACCGGTGCCAGCACGGCAGCTACCCCGCCGACGACCGGTACGGCGGCCGCGCACGGCGAAACCATCACCATCACGACCGATCTGGTGAAGGCCGACATCGACACCGTCGGCGGCGAACTGAAGCGGCTGGAGCTGCTGCAGCACCGCGACACCACCGACCCCAGCAAGAACCTGGTGCTGTTCGACGACAGCGCGAAACTGGTCTACCTGGGCCAGACCGGCCTGATCGGCGGTCCGTTCCCGAATCACCGCACGCCATTCACCGCACTGCCCGGCGCCCGCACGCTCGATGGCGGCAACCAGGTGCAACTGGTGCTGGAAGCGGAACAGGGCGGCGTCAAGCTGACCAAGACGTATACCTTCAAGCGCGGCGACTACACGATCGACCTGAAGCACACGGTGACCAATGCCGGCGGCGAACCGGTGACGCCGTCGCTGTACGAGCAGTTGGTGCATGACGGCAACAAGCCGCCCGGCGATTCGATGTTCTACAGCACATTCATCGGCCCGGCGGTCTACACCGACGCCGACAAGTTCCAGAAAATCACCTTCGACAAGATCAAGGACGGGAAAGCGGATCATGCGCGTCACGCCGACGACGGCTGGATCGCAATGGTGCAGCACTATTTCGTATCGGCGCTGATCCCGCAGAGCAAGGCGCCGCGCGAAATCTTCACCAAGACGGTGGCGCCGAACCTGTACGCGGTCGGCACCATCCAGCCGCTCGGCAGCATCGCGCCGGGCGCCAGCCTTACCGTCGACACCCACCTGTACTCGGGCCCGCAAACCTCGTCAGTGCTGGAAAAGACCGCGCCCGGGCTGGAACTGGTCAAGGATTACGGTTGGCTGACCATTGTCGCCAAGCCGATTTTCAGCCTGATGACCTACATCCACCAGGTGCTGGGCAACTGGGGCTGGACCATCATCGCGCTGACGGTACTGATCAAGCTGGTGTTCTTCCCGCTGTCGGCCGCCAGCTACCGCAGCATGGCCAAGATGAAGCAGGTGACGCCGAAGATGCAGGCGATCCGCGAGCGGCATAAAGGCGACCCGGCCAAGATGAACCAGGAAATGATGCAGCTCTACCGTACCGAGAAGATCAACCCGCTCGGCGGCTGCCTGCCGATCGTGGTACAGATCCCGGTCTTCATCGCGCTGTACTGGGTGCTGCTGGCGTCGGTCGAGATACGCAACGCCCCGTGGATCGGCTGGATCCACGACCTCGCCTCGCCCGACCCGTTCTACATCCTGCCGGTACTGATGGCGGTCTCGATGTTCATTCAGACCAAGCTGAACCCGACGCCGCCGGACCCGATCCAGGCCAAGGTGATGATGTTCATGCCGATCGTGTTCTCGGTCATGTTCTTCTTCTTCCCGGCCGGGCTGGTGCTGTACTGGGTGGTCAACAACGTGCTGTCGATCGCGCAGCAGTGGGTGATCACCAAGAAGATGGAGGCGGGCAAGAGCAAGTAAGCTGCACACCTGCCGCCATCAAAAGCCTGTGGTTTAATCTCCACAGGCTTTTTGTTTGTTCACCGCGCCGCGCGCGCTCCGACTGCTTCTATTTTCATTCGCATGCAACTCGATTCTGCTCCCATCGCCGCCATCGCCACCCCGCCAGGACGTGGCGGCATCGGCGTCATTCGCCTGTCCGGCCAGGATTTGGCGCCGGTGATCGGCGCGCTGTTCGGCACCGGCGTCACGCTGGAACCGCGCCGCGCCACCTACCTGCCGTTCACCGACGCCGCCGGCGAGGTGATCGACCAGGGGCTGGCACTGTACTTCAAGGCGCCGCATTCCTATACCGGCGAAGATGTGCTGGAACTGCACGGCCACGGTGGCCCGGTGCTGCTGCAGATGCTGCTGGCGCGCTGTCTGGAAGCCGGCGCCGGCATCGGCCTGCGGCTGGCGCAGCCGGGCGAGTTCACGCGGCGCGCGTTCCTGAACGACAAGCTCGACCTGGCGCAGGCGGAAAGCGTGGCCGACCTGATCGAAGCGTCGACCGAAGCGGCGGTGGGGGCGGG
>JBATWJ010000089.1:0-5514 GCA_049672545.1 Burkholderiaceae bacterium | reverse complement strand
TATCGGGATGGCGCCGCCGCGGTGTTGCGCCGGACGCGACGCGCATGGCTTTCTTTACAACATTTTGCATATCGGCGCCGGGATGTGGCATAGAATAGCCCGGTCTTTTTTTCCATACCCCAATAATCGAGGAGCGCTTGATGGCAAGACCGGAAAAGGTCCGCCTGGGTGAAATTCTGGTCCAGCAAAAGCTGCTGTCCGAAGAGCAGCTGCAGTTCGCGCTGGGCGAGCAAAAGCGCACCGGCCGCAAACTGGGCCGCGTCTTTGTCGAAAACGGCCTGGTCAGCGAGGAACAGATTTCGAGCGCGCTGGCCAGCCAGCTGCAGATTCCCTACATCAACCTGAAGTTCTACAACGTCGATCCGGACACGGTGCGCCTGTTGCCGGAAACGCAGGCACGGCGCTTCCGTGCGATCCCGCTGGAAGAGCGCGGCGGCGCTTTGCTGATCGGCATGGTCGATCCGACCGACCTGTTCGCCTACGATGAAATCGTGCGCCTGGTGCGGCGCGGCATTGCGCTGGCGGTGGTCAACGAAAGCGAGCTGCTGCAGACCATCGACCGCGTCTACCGCCGCACCGACGAAATCTCCGGCCTGGCGCGCGAGCTGGAGCAGGATCTGGGCGACACGGTGGTCGATTTCGGCGGCCTGGGCGGCACGCCGGGGCTGGAAGAAGCGCCGGTGGTCAAGCTGCTGCAGTCGGTGTTCGACGACGCCAGCCAGGTGCGCGCCTCCGACATCCATATCGAGCCGCAGGAAAAGCGGCTGCAGATCCGCTTCCGCATCGACGGCGTGCTGCACCTGCAGACCGAGGCCGACATCCGCATCGCCTCGGCGCTGGCGCTGCGGCTGAAGCTGATGTCCGATCTCGACATTTCCGAAAAGCGGCTGCCGCAGGACGGGCGCTTTGCGATCCGCGTCAAGCAGCAGCAGATCGACGTGCGTATTTCGACGATGCCGACCCAGTACGGTGAGTCGATAGTGATGCGCCTGTTGAACCAGAGCGGCGGCATCCTGCGGCTGGATTCGATCGGCATGCCGCCGGCGATGGTGAAGAAATTCCGCGCCATCGTGCAGCGCCCGAACGGGCTGGTGCTGGTCACCGGGCCGACCGGCAGCGGCAAGACCACCACGCTGTATGGCGCGCTGTCGGAACTGAACTCGATGGAACGCAAGCTGATCACGGTCGAGGACCCGGTCGAATACCGGCTGCCGGGCGTCAACCAGGTGCAGGTCAACGACAAGATCGAACTGGATTTCGCGCGGGTGTTGCGCTCGGCGCTGCGGCAGGACCCGGACGTGGTGCTGGTCGGCGAAATGCGCGACCAGGAAACCGCGCAGATCGGCATGCGCGCCGCGCTGACAGGCCACCTGGTGCTGTCGACGCTGCACACCAACGACGCCGTCAGCACGCCGATCCGGCTGCTCGACATGGGCGTGCCGCGCTACATGGTGGCGACCTCGCTGCAGGCGGTGCTGGCGCAGCGCCTGGTGCGCGTGATCTGCGAAAGCTGCGCGCACGAGGTCGAGCCGACCGCCGCCGAGCGCGAATGGCTGAAGGCGGAACTGGGCGACACGGTCGCATCGCAGCGCTATCTGCACGGGCGCGGCTGCTCGCACTGCAACGGCACCGGCTTTCGCGGGCGCACCGGCGTCTATGAAATGCTGGAAATGACCTCCGCCGTCGCCGACGCCGCCAACCATCCCGATCCGGCCCATTTCCTGAAAGTCGCGGAAGCGCAGATGGCCGGCGAAACCCTGCGCCGCCACGCGGTGGCGCTGGTGGTGGCCGGCAAGACGACGATCGGCGAGGCGATGCGGATCAGCAACCAGTTCGAGGATTGAGGGCGGGCATGCGGCAAAGCGGGAGGGCGCCGATTGACGGCGCGAGGCATTTCCGTCGTGCCGGCGAAGCCCGGAACCCATTGGCGTTCGGTGGACGCACGGCGGATCGGTCCGTTACTGCAGTCATGAGCGTCGCTGGATTCCGGCTTGCAGCGGAATATCGAGATGGGGAGTATGAAGGTAAAACGAGCTATTTGCGTCCGATATTCGCCCATAATGTAGGGAGTATGTGCAAGATTAACGCGGTTGCCGCACCAGCCCGCACCTGATTCCGGAGCCGAAGTGCCTTTCTTTTCCTACAAAGCCCGCAACGCCCGCGGCGAACTGCTGCAGGGCGTGCTCGAAGCCGCCGACAGCGGCGCCATCGCCAGCCAGCTGTTTTCCACCGGCGCCACGCCGGTCGAAATCCTGCCGGCCAGGCGTCCGGCGTCCGGCGCCGAATCCGGCTGGTGGCAGCGGCTGACCGAGGACAAGGTCCGGCCGCTCGACGTCCAGCTGTTCAGCCGCCAGCTGCATACGTTGTTGAAGGCCGGCGTGCCGATCATGCGCGGGCTGGCCGGGCTGCAGGATTCGGCCAGCAACAAGGGTTTCGTGCGCGTGATCCGCGACCTGCGCGAAGCGCTCGATGCCGGGCGCGAGCTGTCGGCCGCGATGCGCCGCCATCCGACCGTCTTTTCCGGCTTCTACACCAGCATGGTGCGGGTCGGCGAAACCACCGGCCGCCTCGACGAAATCTTCCTGCGCCTGTTCGACCAGCTCGAATTCGAGCGCGAAATGCGCCAGCGCGTGAAGACCGCGCTGCGCTATCCGATCTTCGTCGTGGTGGCGATGGTGGCGGCGATGGCGGTGATCAACCTGTTCGTGATCCCGGCCTTCGCCAAGGTCTATGCCGGCTTCAACGCGCAATTGCCGTTGATGACGCGCATCCTGCTGGCCACCTCCAACTTCACGATCGAGTACTGGCCGCTGATGCTGGCGGCGCTGGCCGGCCTCTTCGTCGGCGCCCGGCTCTACATCGGCACCGAGCGCGGCCGCTACCGCTGGGACCGCTTCAAGCTGCGGCTGCCGATCGTCGGCAAGATCATGCAGAAGGCGACGCTGGCGCGCTTCGCGCGCAGCTTTTCGCTCGCCAGCAAGAGCGGCGTGCCGATCGTGCAGGGCATGAACGTGGTCGCGCAGACGGTCGACAACGCCTACATCGCCGCCCGCATCGAGCAGATGCGCGACGGCGTCGAGCGCGGCGAATCGATCCTGCGCGTGGCCACCACCACCGGCGTGTTCACGCCGATGGTGCTGCAGATGATCGCGGTCGGCGAGGAAACCGGCGAGATCGACACCCTGATGGACGAGGTGGCCGACATGTACGAGCGCGAAGTCGACTACGAGCTGAAGACGCTGGCGTCGCAGATCGAACCGATCCTGATCCTCGGCCTCGGCATCCTGGTGCTGGTGCTGGCGCTCGGCGTGTTCCTGCCGATCTGGGATCTGGGCAAGGTGGCGCTGCCGAAGTGACGCGGGCAGGGGAGGCGGGATGGAGCATCCGGCTGTTTCCCCGCCTGCCGTGCGTGTAATCGCGGGAACGGCAGACGACGTTCTCGCGAAAAATCCTTCTTCACCGCCGTCCCGCGGCGGCTTTCTTCGGCAAACGCAATGAAAAGAACCCACCGCGCGTCGCGGCTTGAACTGCTGGTCGCGGCGGTCCTGATCGCCATCGTGGCCGCGCTGCTGCTGGAGCGCCTGACGCGCTACCAGGAATACACCGAAAAGGCGGTGATGGAAGCCACCATCGCCCATATGCGCAGCGGCTTGCGGGTACGCGTGGCCGAAATGATGATTACTGGCAGCCTGGCGCAGCTGCAGGAAGTGCGGCAGGAAAACCCGGTCGGCTGGCTGGAAGCGCCGCCCGCCAACTACCTCGGTGAAATTCCCGCCGCTGCCGCCGCCGCCGGCAATTGGTACTTCGACCGCGACGCGCGGGAACTGGTGTACCGGCCGCGTCATACGCGGTTTTTCGAACCCCTTGAAAACAGTGCCGTCGCCGAGGTCCGGCTGCAGGTGCGGCCGGCCGGAGCAGGGGATTCAGGGGGCGCGTCCGAGAAAGGAAAAAGGCCGCTGGAAGGGTTGCGGCTGGTGGTTGCGAACGGTTATCGGTGGCACTGAAACATCGCCGCGCGTTTTAACCATATTTAACAAATTTTCTGTTGGAAAAATGTTGGAAGTAATCAGTCTGACAACGTCAGTTCAAAAAACCTTGCCTACAATCAGTCGTCCTTTTCCCATGGAGCAAATATGAAATTCCGTACCCGGCAAGGCTTCACGCTGATCGAGCTGGTGGTGGTCATCACCATCCTCGGCATCCTGGCCGCAATCGCGCTGCCGCGCTTTGCCGCGCTGCAGGCCGACGCCCGCATCGCCAAGATGAACGGCGCGCTGGCATCGATGAAGGCCGGCGCGGTATTGGCGCATTCGCTGCAGCTTACCCAGGGCTTGGCCGCGAATGCGGACGTGGTGATGGAGGGATCCACCATCACCATGATCAACGGCTATCCGACCGCCGCCGATATCGCCACGGCGGCCGGTATCGCCGCGCCGGATTACACGGTCAGCGTCAATGCCGGGGTGGCGACCATTACCCCGGATACCGGTCACGCTTCCTGCTCGATCACCTATAGCCAGTCGGCTGCCGCCAATACGCCGCCGACTTATGCCAATACCAATCTGACCCGAGACAACTGTCAGTAATTTTCAACACACCGATTTTTTAATGGAGCCTCAAATGAAAAAAGTCCAAGCTGGTTTTACCCTGATCGAACTGGTGGTCGTGATCGTGATCCTCGGGATTTTGGCGGCGGTCGCTATTCCGAAGTTCGTCAACTTGTCGGATGAGGCCGCTACGGCTGCGGTTCAGGGCGTGGCTGGCGGGTTGTCCTCTGCAGCTGCAATTAACTATGCGGCATATAAAGCAAATCCTGCAAAGGGTACGACGATAAACACTGCTACACCTTGCGCGGCAACGGCCGCCCTGATACAGGGCGGCGCCTCCGGAGTGCCGGCCAATGGTTATACTGTGGCGGAGCCGGCGACGGCTGTTAATTGCTCGACGGCTGCGGATGGAGCAACTGCAACGTGTGTTGCCACACATACCGCAAGCGGCAAGACAGCGAACTTTACGGCGATCTGCACCAAGTAATTCATCAATCCGGTAAGGGTAGTTTTCTACCCACACTTGACCTCCATGCGCGATATGCATTTTTCGAGACGGCACAGCATTTCGCGCATTGCGTATTGAACGTAGAGTAAAAAGACCGAATCGGCGGGACGGGCGAAAAAACGTCCTCCCGCCATTTTCTTGCCCAGCGCCGGCGTGGCGCTTCCACCACAGGATTATTCGGCACGGCGATGAAGAATTCCGGCTTTACCCTGGTCGAGCTGATCGCGGTGATGATCATCATCGCAGTGCTGGCGGTGGCCGCGATTCCGCGCTTCTTCGAGCGGCAGGCTTTCGATGCGCGCGGCTTCGGCGACGCCACGCTGGCGATGCTGCGCTATGCGCAAAAGGCGGCGATCGCCGAACGGCGCCGGGTCTGCGTCGATTTCACCGCCAGCACGGTCAGCCTGCGGGTCGCCTCCGCCGCGGGCGCGGCGGCCTGCGATACCGACCTGGCCGGGC
>JBATWJ010000088.1:0-1985 GCA_049672545.1 Burkholderiaceae bacterium | reverse complement strand
CTTCACGAGGAACGCGCCGCCTACCTCGCCGAGGGCACCGTCGAGATCGGCGGCGAGACGTTCGAGCCGCGCCGCCTCATCGTCTTCAAGCCGCATGCCGGCCTCATGATCACCGCGAAGACCGCCGCTCGCCTCATCCTGCTCGGCGGCGAGCCGATGGACGGCGCGCGCTACCTGTCGTGGAACTTCGTCTCCAGTTCGGCCGAGCGCATCGAGCAGGCCAAGGACGACTGGCGCGCGCAGCGCTTTGCCCGCGTGCCGGGCGAAAGCGGCTTCATTCCGCTGCCCGAGCTGCCGGGGTCGCCGGTGCGCTATCCGTAGAGCCGGCGCAGCGTCAGCGGGTCCGGCTCGCCGTTGAAATATTTGCGCAGGCATTCGGCGAACACCGCATTGTCGTCGTCGGCGCCGGCTTCGACGAACAGCGTCATCGACGAGCGGAATTTCATGTCGTCCGGATAGCCGAAAATCACCGCCGCCGCCCGCCCCTCGATGCGCGCCACCAGGTGACTGCAGGCACGCAGCCGCGGCCCCAGCAGCGGATGGTGCAGATAGGCGCGCGCCTCGTCCAGCGACGCCAGCGCGAATTGACGCGCCATCAGGCTGGAACCTAGCCCGGCGATCTGCGGAAAGATGAACCACATCCAGTGCGTGCGCTTGGCGCCGGTGCGCAGCTCTTCGCATACCGTGTCGAACACCGCCCGCTGCGCGTCGATGAAGCGCTGCAGCCGATACGGATCCTTCATCGCTCCCTCCATATACTCCTGCCATCGATGTCCTGAGCCGGTCTTGATCAGGCCATAAACGGCAGATACTCCATTGCATAACGGCAATTTTTAACGCTGCCGAAGTGGTCTTGTCCTACATGCCGAGAGTCTATCGTCCTATACGGCAAGTCCGGAACCGTTGCTACGATGACTTCCATGACGACGGCACGGCCGAAGCGGCCTTCCTGAACTGGACGCGCAACGGCAGCCGACGTTCATCACCTTCCGGCGGCGCCTATGCCGTGGATTCGAGAGAAAGGAAAACATATGAACTGGGACATCATCGAAGGCAACTGGAAGCAATTCAAGGGCCGTGCCAAGGAGCAGTGGGGCAAGCTGACCGACGATACGCTCGACGTCGTCGCCGGCAACCGCGACCAGCTGGCGGGCAAGGTGCAGGAAGCCTATGGCATCGGCAAGGACGAAGCCGAGCGCCAGCTCGACGCTTTCGCCGACCGCTGCCGCAACGAGCGCGCCTGATCGCCGCCGTACCGCATACCCGACTCGAACCGACATTGAAAGGAACTGCCATGAAACGAATGCTCACCGGAATCGCTCTGTCCGCTATGACGCTGGCGCTGGCTCCCGCCTTCGCCGCCGACCATGCCGGCAAGGACACCTATGAAGCCGCCAAGGCGCGCGCCGAAAGCGACTACAAGGCCGCCAGCGCGCAATGCGATTCGATGGCCGGCAACGCCAAGGACGTTTGCGTCAAGGAAGCCAAGCTGCAGCGCACCCGTACCGAGGCCGAAGCCTACGTTGCCTACGAAAACACGCCGAAGGCGCGCAGCAAGGCGGCGCGCGACATCGCCGACGCCGAATATGAATTGGCCAAGGAAAAGTGCGACGACCAGGCCGGCAACGCCAAGGACGTCTGCGTCAAGGAAGCCAAGGCGGCCAAGGAAAAGGCGATCGCCGACGCCAAGATGCAGAAGAAGACCGGCGAAGCGCGCGCCGATGCCGCCGACGCCAAGTCCGATGCCAACTACAAGGTCGCGCGCGAGAAGTGCGACAGCCTGGCCGGTGACGCCAAGGACAACTGCGTGGCGGCGGCCAAGCAGCGGTACGGCAAGTAGACCCGCGCACCAGCGTCCTGCGCGCGCACGGCATCGACTGACCGCGCGCGCTTTCCCGCCAGCGGCGGAGCCATTCGATACAAGGAGATCATCATGACGTCCATGCACATCCTGACCATGAAGGGCGCGGCGATCGCCGCAGCCG
>JBATWJ010000087.1:0-5775 GCA_049672545.1 Burkholderiaceae bacterium | reverse complement strand
CCGCGGTGTCACCCGCCAATGCCGGCCTGGCATCGCTGATCGCGGCTCGCGCCGCGCATCGGATGCAGCAGCCGGAGCGGCGCGACACCTGGCTGGCCACGGTCGCCGACGACAGTCCGCTGAAGATGGCGCGCACGATGACGCGGCTGGAACTCCTGGTCGACGCCCACCAGCCGCAAGCCGCGCTGGAGGCGTTCGAGGAATTGCGCGCCGGTGGCACGCGCCACATCCAGGCGCTGCGGCTGGCGCTGAAGGCGAATCAGCAGAGCGGCAACTGGGCCGAGGTGCTGCGGCTGGTACGCATGCTGGACAAGCACGATGCGCTGCATCCGGCACTGTCGAACCGCCTGCGCGAACTGGCCTACGATGCACTGTTGTCCGACACGGCGCTCGACGACGAAGCGCTGCGGCGGCTGTGGGCCGGGATTCCGAGCGCCGACCGGATCAAGCCATCGATCGCCGTTTGCGCCGCGCGCGCCTTCAACCGTCGTGGTCTGCACGACGAAGCCTGCGCGCTGGTCGAGAAGGCGCTGGCGGCGCAGTGGGACGAGCGGCTGGTGCGCGCCTATCGCGCCTGTGTGGCGCCGGCAGCGTCGCCGGTGCTGCTGGCGCAGATCGAGCGCTGCGAGCAATGGCTGACGCAGCGGCCGAACGATGCCGAACTCGAACTGACGCTCGGTTTCCTGTGTCTGCGCCAGAAGCTGTGGGGCAAGGCACAGCGCCATCTGGAACAGGCGCTGTCGGCGGCCACCGAAACCGACACCCGGCGCGAAGCGCATCTACGGCTGGGCCAGCTGCACGAGGCCTTGGCCCAGGCCGACGAGGCCGCCAGCCACTACCGGCAGTCGGCGCTGGCGGCGTCCGCATAAGGTCGCGGCGCACTCGCGCCGTGGCCGCAATCCTCCCGTTTTCCTTCCTTCCGGAGCCGTCGCGCGGTGCCGCGGCGCCTTCCCGTTCGCGTGGCTTGACGCTGTTTCGGCTTTGCCTGAAACTGCTGCGGTAGCCGATGTCCGACCACTATAAAATCAACAGGAGATCCTTCATGACATTCCGTCTCGCCGCTACTCTTGCTCTTTCCCTGATCGTCGCCGGCACGCTGGCGCCACCGGCGCTGGCGCAGACCAATATGCGCATCAGCATTTCGGTCGCGCAGAATTCGCACCAGGGGGTGGCTATCGACACCTTCGCCCGCGAAGTCGAAAAGCGCACCAACGGCCGCTACAAGATCCAGACCTTCTATTCCGGCGCGCTCGGCGCCGAACGCGAATCGATCGAAGCGGTGCAGCTCGGCACCCAGGAACTGACCTTCACCTCGACCGGTCCGGTGCCGAACTTCGTGCCGGAGGTGAAGATCCTCGACGTGCCGTTCCTGTTCCGCGACTATGCGCATGCGCGCAAGGTGCTGGACGGCCCGATCGGCCAGGAGCTGCTGGCGAAGTTCGACGCCAAGGGCATCAAGGCGCTGGCCTGGGCCGAGAACGGCTTCCGCCACATGACCAACAGCAAGCATGCGGTCCGGACGCCGGAAGACCTGAAGGGTCTGAAGATGCGCACGATGGAAAACCCGGTGCACGTGCAGGCCTACAAGGGCTTCGGCATCATCACCACGCCGATGGCGTTCACCGAAGTGTTCACCGGCCTGCAGCAGGGCACGGTGGATGGCCAGGAAAATCCGCTGTCGGTGATCACCGCCGCCAAGTTTGACCAGGTGCAGAAATACCTGACGCTGACCGGCCACGTCTATTCGCCGTGCGTGTTCCTGATGAACAAGGCTGCCTTCGACAAGCTGCCGGCGGCCGACAAGAAAGCCTTCCTGGAAGCGGCGGCCGAAGGCGTGAAGGCCAATCGGGCGCGCGTCGACGCCGATGAAAAGACCGCGGTGGCCGACTTGCGCGCCAAGGGCATGGACGTCATCGACACGGTCGACAAGGGCAAATTCCAGGCGGTGCTGGCACCGGTCTATGCCGATTTCGAAAAGCAGTTCGGCAAGGCCAACCTGGACAAGATCCGCAACGCCAACTAGCCCGTCCCCGAAAAACGCCCCGGCGAGCCGGGGCGTTTTGCACCTACGCCGCCGCAAGCCGGCGGCCTGCCCCATGTCTGCTGCGCGAGTTTTCATGAAGACAGCCTTTCTCGCCTTCGAACGTCACCTGACCTCCGTGTCGATGTGGCTGGCCTGCGCGATGCTGGCGGCCGCGGCCGGCCTCGGCATGTTCCAGATCATCACCCGCTTCATCCTCGAAGAGCCGGCCGAATGGACCGAGGTGCTGATCCGCTTCTCGCTGATCTGGATGGTCTTTCTCGGCATCCCGATGGCGTTCCGGCAGGGCGCGATGATTTCGGTCGACCTGATGCACCGGCTGTCGCCGCCGGCTTTCCGGCGCGTGCTGGAGGCGCTGATCGCGCTGGTCACGCTGGCGCTGCTGGCGGTGATCGCCTGGTACGGCTGGGACTATGCGCAGCGTGGCCGGGTGCAGACGATGATGGGGCTGGAATCGTATTCGATGCTGTGGGCCTATCTGGCGCTGCCGGTCGGCGCCGTCTGCGCGGCGGTCGGCGTGATCGGCAATTTCCTCGATCCGCTGCGCCAGGAACTCGAAACCGCCCAATAGGGCGCGGCAATCCGTAGCGAAAGGCACCCCATGTCCCTGACGATGCTGGTCACGATGATCGTGTGCTTCGCCTTTTCGGTATCGATCGCGGTTTCGATCGGCCTGGCCAGCGTGATCGGCATTTCGGTCGCCCAGGCCAATCTGCTGATTGCCGTCAAGGAGATCTTTTCGTCGATCAACAAGTTTCCGCTGGCGGCGATCCCGTTCTTCATCCTGGCCGGAAACCTGATGGAAAGCGGCGGCATTTCACGGCGGCTGGTGGAATTCGCCAAATCGCTGGTCGGCGGCGTGCAGGGCGGGCTGGCCGCCACCTGCGTGCTGACCTGCATGATCTTTGCCGCGGTGTCCGGTTCGTCGGTGGCGACCACCTTCGCGATCGGCGCGATCCTGATACCGGCGCTGGTCAAGCATGGCTATCCGCTCAACTACGCCGCTGCACTGCAGGCGACCTCGGCCGAGCTGGGCGTCATCATCCCGCCGTCGATCCCATTGATTCTGTACGGCGTGTCGGCCGAAGTGTCGATCGGCGAACTGTTCATCGCCGGCATCGGCCCCGGCATCCTGATCGGCGGCGCGCTGATGGCATTCGCCATCGTCTACGCGCGCTTCAAGGGTTACGGCAAGAACGACCACCAAGGGCGGATGCCGGTCTGGGCCGCGACCCGGCAGGCCTGGCTGGCGCTGCTGATGCCGGTGGTGGTGCTGGGCGGGATCTACGGCGGCATCTTCACGCCGACCGAGGCGTCGGCGGTGGCAGTGTTCTACGCGCTGGTGGTCGGCGTCTTCTGCTACCGCGAAATCAACCTGGTCCAGCTCGGCCTGGCGCTGCGCAAGTCGGTACTGTCGTCGGCGGTGATCATGTTCATCATCGCCAACGCCGGCCTGTTCAGCTACATGATCACGCGCGCCGGCGTGCCCGACATGATCGGCGCCTACCTGGCCGAAACGCTGCAGAAGCCCGGCTATTTCCTGCTCGGCGTCAACGCGGCGCTGTTCGTGATCGGCATGTTCATCGAAACCTCGGCCTCGATCATCGTGCTGGCGCCGATCCTGGCGCCAGTGGCGATGAAGTTCGGCGTCGATCCGGTGCATTTCGGCCTGATCATGGTGGTCAACCTGGCGCTCGGCATGATCACGCCGCCGTTCGGCGTCAACCTGTTCGCCGCCTGCACCGTCGCGCGGATTTCGCTCGACCGCATCGTTTCGCGGCTGCTGCCGTTCGTGCTGGTGGTGATCTGCTGCCTGATGATCATCACCTACGTGCCGTCGCTGTCGCTGTTCCTGCGCGATCTGGTGTATCACCGCTAGCGCGGATTCGGCCGGATCGGTGGCAAGGGCGCGGCGCCATCGCGCTGTCGTCGCGCAGCCGCTTGCGCCGCCGGACTCCCGATCGGAGCGTAGCCGCCCGGACCTCGACGATCCTTCGAGGCAATCCACAAACGTGGGGTATGCGCCTTCAGTGGGCGCTTGGCGCCCGACGTAGGATGGCTATGTGGGGAGTATGTGATGCGCCGCGCCTAGGGCTTGCGCCGTATCGGCGTTTCCCGGCCGCCTTCCCACTATCTTCTTGCTACCTGCGCGGCGATACGCTGCGCGCGCAGGATTACCGGACGGTCGATCATCTTGCCGTCGAGCGCGACGGCGGCGCCCTGCGATGCCTGCGCCGCCGCCAGCACGCGTTCGGCCCAGGCCACTTCGTCGTCGCTCGGGCTGAAGTGCCGGTTGACCGCCGCCACCTGGGCCGGATGGATGCACAGCTTGCCGCCGAAACCGAGCCGGCGCGCGCGCTCCGTGTCGGCCTGCAGCTGCCGGCCATCGCCGAGCGCGGTGGTGACGCCGTCCACCGGCGCGCCGATCTCCCCCAGCCGTGAGACCAGCACCAGTTGCGAGCGGAAATACAGCAGCGCGTCGTCGTCGCCCTCGATGCCGAGGTCGAGCTGGAAATCGATGCTGCCGAACATCAGCCGCTGCACGCCGGGGCCGCGCGCCAGCTGCGCCGCGTTCCAGAAGCCCTGCGCGGTTTCGATCAGCGGCAGGATAGCCACGCCCGGATGCGCCGCCGTCAGCTGCTGCAGGACGGTCGAATGCTCGGCCTTCGGCAGCACGATGCCGCCCACGCCCGGCTGCCGGCATAGCTGCAGATCGTCGGCGAACCATTCGCTGTCGGCGCCGTTGATCCGTAGCAGGACCGGATGGGCCGGCGACAGCCAGTTTGCTACGGCGGCGCGCGCCGCCGCCTTGTTGTCCGGCGCCACCGCGTCTTCCAGGTCGACGATCACCGCGTCGGCACCGGCAGCGCAGGCCTTGTCGAAGCGCTCCGGGCGGTCGCCGGGTACGAACAGGTAGGAACGGGGCAGGGCGTGATTCATATCGGTCTTCCGCATGTCGTCAGTGGAAAAAGAATGCGATCCGGGCAGCCTGTTCCAGGCCCCGGATGCGCTCGAACGCAGCGCGCATTTCGGCTTCATCGGCGCCGCCGCCGAAGGCGGCCAGCCGCAGCGCCTTCTGCTCCAGTTCGGCGCGCGTCAGCGTATTGCCCGGGTCGCCCTTCGGCTCGTCGACGCGGCCGTGCAGCGTGCGGCCGTCGGTGGTTTGCACGCTGACCTTGCCGATCCAGCGCTGCGGATAGGCGCGGTCCACTTCGGCGTCGAGTCCCATGCGCACCTTTGCGCGGAACTGCGCGATGCGCAAATCGTTGAAATGCTGCTCGAATTCGACCAGGCCGGCGCGGTCGAAATGCGCGATCAGGCCGAGCACGGTGCCCATCGAGAATTTCGCCTGGTGCACGGTCCTCGGCTCGACCACCGGCCCCAGCACGTCGATCGCGCCCTGGTGCACGTGCGCAGTGACGGCGGCGATCTGATCCGGCCGCAGCCGGTGCTCGGTAATCACCTGCTGCAGCGCGTCGGCGGCCGGATGCGTGTGGCGGCACGACGCATGGAACTTGAACGAAGTTTCGGCCAGCGCCCAGCGGCTGCCGAGGCGGTCGGTCAGTCGCGCCGGGTCGGCGTCGGTCGACATGCCGGCCGCCATCCCCTGCGCGCCTTCCAGGATCTGGCGGGCGCCGGTGAAGCCATCGCTGGCCAGATAGGCGGCGGTCAGGCCGCCGGCCGCCGCGTGGGCGGTATGCAGCTGCTTGGAATCGGCGGCGTCGCGCAGGAAT
>JBATWJ010000086.1:0-4736 GCA_049672545.1 Burkholderiaceae bacterium | reverse complement strand
ATCTTGGCCAGCGCGCGCGGCAGCGGCACGCCCGTTTCGGCGGCCCATTTCAACGTCAGCGCCAGCAGCAGTTCCAGCCCGGTGGCGCCGGGCGAGGCTTCGCCGAACGGGCGCAGCTTTTCATCGTCGTCGACCGGCGTATGGTCGGAACAGATGGCGTCGATGGTGCCGTCGGCCAGCCCGGCACGGAGCGCTTCGCGATCGCGCTGGGCGCGGAACGGCGGCGTCACGCGCGCGTTGGAATCGAAGTAACCGATGTCCATCTCCGTCAGGTGGACGTGGTGGACGCCGACGTCGCAGGTCAGCGGCAAGCCTTCCCGCTTGGCGGCGCGGATTAGCTCAACCCCGGCCGCCGATGAAATCCGGCACAGGTGCACGCGTGCGCCGGAAGCGCGCATCAGTTCGATGATCGTGTGCAGTGCGATGGTTTCCGCCATCACCGGCACGCCGGCCAGGCCGAGGCGCGACGCCACCGGGCCGCTGTGGGCGATGCCGCCGCGGCCGATGTACGGGTCCTGCGGCCGCAGCCACACGGTATAGCCGAAGGTCTGCGCGTATTGCAGCGCGCGCAGCAGCACCGTGGTGTCGGTGACCGGCTGTTCCGCCTGCGCAAAGCCGACGCAGCCGGCTTCGCTCAGTTCCGCCATCTCGGTCAGCTTCTCGCCCTTCAGGCCGACGGTCAGCGCGCCCAGCGGGTAGACGCGCGCCTGGTTCAACGTCTTGGCGCGGTGCTTCAGCATTTCCACCAGCCCCGGCTCGTCCAGCACCGGGTCGGTGTCCGGCGGGCACACCAGGCTGGTGACACCGCCCTGCAGCGCAGCGCGCATTTCGGATTCCAGCGTCGCCTTGTATTCGTAGCCCGGCTCGCGCAAACGGGCGGACAGATCGACCAGGCCGGGCGCCACCACCAGGCCGCGCGCGTCGATGCTGCGCTCGGCACGGAAACCGGCCGGCGCGGCGCCGATGGCGGCGATCCTGCCGGCGGCGAGGTAGAGGTCGGTGACGGCATCGGTGCCGCTGGCGGGATCGATCAGGCGGCCGTTCTGGATGTGGAGATTCATGTGGATTCGATGTCTGGAATCGTGCTTCTGGTATTTACTGCTCGATGCGTCGGTTGACCATGTCGTCCCCGCACACGCCGAGACCCGGTGGCGTTGGCGATTGCCGCAGCTGTCTTTCTACTAAAGCCAACCTTGCTCGACCTTTTCTTTGATTTGTTGGGGACAGAGTAGCCCGACGCCTGCGCGTCTCACAAACTCTTTCCCCCAATGGTTTTAATTTCCCGCCACGATGCTCATCACCGCCATCCGCACCGCGATGCCGAAGGTCACCTGTGGCAGGATCACCGCCTGCGCGCCATCGGCGACCGCCGAGTCGATCTCGACGCCGCGGTTCATCGGCCCCGGGTGCATCACGATCGCGTCCGGCTTGGCCAGTGCCAGCCGTTCCGGCGTCAGGCCGTAGCTTTTGAAGAACTCTTGCGCCGACGGCAGCAGCGCGCCGCTCATGCGTTCGTTCTGCAGCCGCAGCATGATGATGACGTCGACGCCTTTCAGGCCTTCGTTGATGTCGGTGAACACGCGCACGCCCATCTGCTCCAGCCCGCCCGGCAGCAGCGTGCGCGGGCCGATCACGCGTACTTCCGGCACGCCGAGCGTGGTCAGGCCGTGGATGTCCGAGCGCGCGACGCGGCTGTGCAGGATGTCGCCGACGATCGCCACCGTCAGGTTGGAAAAATCCTTCTTGTAGTGGCGGATCGTGTACATATCCAGCAAGCCCTGGGTCGGGTGCGCGTGGCGGCCGTCGCCGGCGTTGATCACGTGCACGTGCGACTGCCGGGTATCGATCAGGTGCTTGGCGATCAGGTAGGGTGCGCCGGATTCGGCGTGGCGCACCACGAACATGTCGGCGTGCATCGCCGCCAGGTTGTCGATGGTGTCCAGCAGCGATTCGCCCTTGCTGGTGCTGGACGCCGAAATATTGAGATTGATGACGTCGGCCGACAGCCGCTTGGAGGCGATCTCGAAGGTGGTGCGGGTGCGCGTCGAGTTCTCGAAAAACAGGTTGAACACGCTCTTGCCGCGCATCAGCGGCACCTTCTTGACTTCGCGGTCGCCGATGCCGACGAAGGATTGCGCGGTGTCGAGGATCTGCGTGACGATCGCCTTCGGCAGGCCCTCGATGGTCAACAGATGCTGCAGTTCGCCATTCTTGTTCAGTTGCGGGTTATGCATGGTTCACCGTAAAGGAAAATGTGCCGTCGTCGGCGCGCTGCAGCACCAGGTTGCGGCCGCGCTCCAGCTCGATGGTGGCGGCAACGAAGTCGGCGGCGATCGGCAGCTCGCGGCCGCCGCGGTCGACCAGCGCCGCCAGCATGATGCGCGCCGGCCGGCCGTAGTCGAACAGTTCGTTGATGGCGGCGCGCGTGGTACGGCCGGTGTACAGCACGTCGTCCACCAGCAGGATGGCGGCGTCCTCGACGTCGAACGGAATCTGGGTCGGCTTGACTTCGGCCGGCAAACCCTTCTCGGCATAGTCGTCGCGGTAGAACGAGACGTCGATGAAGCCGAGCCGCTGTTCCAGCTGCAGCGCCTTTGCCAGCCGCTCGGCCAGCCAGGCGCCGCCGGAGCGGATGCCGACGATGGCGAGCTGGTCGGCTTGCGCCAGGCCGGCGCGCACCTGGGCCAGCAATTGCGCGTAGAGGAGTTCGGCGTCGAGTTGCGGATTCGGCATGGTCATTGGGGTAGCGTAGCGAAGTATTGTTGCAGGATGACGGCAGCCGCGTCGGCATCGATGCGCTGGCCGCGTCCGGCTGCGACCACCGCCGACGAATAGCGCTCGTCCACCAGTTCCACCGGCAGGCCGAAGCGGCCGTGCAGCTGGTTGGCGAAGCGGCGGCAGCGCGCCGTCATGGCATGGGGGGCGCCGTCCGGATGCAGCGGCAGGCCGACGATGCAGCGCGCCGGTTGCCATTCCCGCAGCAGCGCGGCGACGGCGACGAACTTGGCGTCGTTGGCGGCGGCGTCGATGATGGTCAGCGGCTGCGCCTGCCGCAGCAGCGTATTGCCGACCGCCACGCCGATCCGCTGCAGGCCGAAATCGAAGCCGAGCACCGTCTCCACGCCGCGTCAGCGCTCAAGCGCGTCCCGACTCGGCGGTCAGCATGACCGGATCGATGCCCAGAAGGCCCAGCGCGGCGGTGAAGCGTTCCGCCACCGGCAGCTCGAAGATGATCGCGGGATCGGCCGGCACCGTCAGCCAGCCGTTGCGGGAAAGTTCTTCCTCCAGCTGGCCGGCGCTCCAGCCGGCGCAGCCGAGGCCGACCAGCATGTGCGCCGGGCCGTCGCCGTGGGCGGCGGCTTCCAGCACGTCCTTGGACGTAGTCAGCGCGACATCGTCGCTGACCTTCAGCGTCGACGAATACTGCCGCGTCGGCGAATGCAGCACGAAGCCGCGCTCGACCTGCACCGGGCCGCCGAACATCACCGGCGCCGCCTCGGCGGGCGCGATTTCGAGCTTCAGGTCGATCCGTTCGAACAGCACTTCCATCGTCATGTCGGTCGGCTTGTTGATGACCACGCCGAGTGCGCCGTTGGCGTTGTGCTCGCACAGGTAGATCACGGTGCCGCCGAAGATCGGATCGAGCATGGTCGGCATCGCGATCAGGAAATGGTTGGACAGGTCGAGCTGGCCGGCGTCCTCGGCCGGGCTCGGCCCGGCAGCGGCGCCCGGGCCGCCTGCGCCATGCGCGGCGCCGGAGGAAGCGGAATGTTTGCGGGAAGTACGTTGCGTCGCCATGCCGTCATTTTAGCAGTTTCGCATCTCGCGCTCCGGGCGCCGCCGGCGGTGCGCCGCGGCGCGAGGTGGGTCGCACAGAACAATGCAATGGGATTGGACGCTTGCCGCAGACGTTCTGCCCTCTCAATATACTCCCCTAATGACAAGCAGGAGGTGGGCGAATTTTCTAGAGATTTTAAGCATACTCCAAAGTATGCAACTCAGCGACGTAGGTCTGTTAAGTGCTCATTGTGTTTATCGTTCCCGCGCAGGCGGGAACCCAGTGTCGTGCGGCAGTGGAATTCGTGTTCCGGTCCATACGGTGAAAACGCCGCTGGGTTCCCGCTTAAAACCGCGGGAACGACAAATTAGTTAAGTACGTAGCCCAAGAACTTAACAGCCTCGATCAGCCATGACCGCATCCGCATTCGGTGCAGTGGACGAGGTGAAAGCCAGTCCCGGCCGGCTCCGGCATGCACGGCGGCGCGCGAGGCGCCGCCGCCCGCCTTACGCGATCGTTTCCTTGGCGCGGATGAAGCCCTGGATCGCCGCCAGCAAATCCTCTTCGCGGTAGGGCTTGCCCAGGTATTCATTGACGCCGAGTTCGAGCGCATAGTTGCGGTGCTTGGCGGCGGTGCGCGAAGTGATCATGATGATCGGGATCTGGCGCGTGCGCTCGTCGCCGCGCACGTTGCGGGTCAGGTCGAAGCCATCCATGCGCGGCATTTCGATGTCGACCAGCATCACGTCCGGCGTGATCGCCTGCAGCTGCTGCAGCGCGTCGACGCCGTCCTTGGCCAGCACCACCTGGAAACCTTCGCGCGACAGCAGGCGCTGCGTGACGCGGCGCACCGTCAGCGAATCGTCGACCACCATCACGATGTTCTGCGTGCGCAGGCCGGCCACCGGCTCGGACGGCTGCGCCGGCCGCAGCTCGGCCACCGCGCCCAGCACCGCCG
>JBATWJ010000085.1:0-1507 GCA_049672545.1 Burkholderiaceae bacterium | reverse complement strand
GCGCCGATGCTGCCTGGACAGGACGTCGGCGCCGACGTGCAGGCGGTGCTGGAACGGATGGGCGCGTTCGCCGAGCGCGTGCGCAGTGGCGAGTGGCGCGGCCACGATGGCCGGCCGATTTCCGACGTCGTCCACATCGGCATCGGCGGCTCCTACCTGGGGCCGAAGATGGCTTGCCAGGCGCTGCGGCCATTGACGCATCCGCGCCTGCGGCTGCATTTCGTCTCCAACGTCGACGGCCATGACCTGGCGCAGACGCTGGCGCAGGTCGACACCGCCACCACGCTGTTCGTGATCGCATCGAAGACCTTCACCACGCAGGAAACCATGATGAATGCGCGCAGCGCACGCGCCTGGTTCCTGCGCTCGGGAGCGCGCGAGGCCGACCTGGCGCGCCATTTCGTCGCGGTGTCCACCAACACCGGCGCGGTGACCGAATTCGGCATCGACGCCGCCAACATGTTTCCGTTCTGGGACTGGGTCGGCGGCCGCTATTCGATCTGGTCGGCGATCGGCCTGCCGCTGATGCTGGCGATCGGACCGCAGCACTTCGCGCAATTCCTGGCCGGCGCGCACGCGATGGATTGCCATTTCCGGCAGGCGCCGCTGGCAGCCAACATGCCGGTGCTGCTGGCGGCGGTCGGCATCTGGAACCGCAACTTCCTCGGCTGCGGTTCGCTGTCGGTGGCGCCGTATCACCAGGACCTGCAGCATTTCCCCGCCTACCTGCAGCAGCTGGAAATGGAAAGCAACGGCAAGCGCGTAACCGAACACGGAACCGCGCTGGCCGTTGCCAGCTGCCCGGTGATCTGGGGCGACGTCGGCAGCAACGGCCAGCACGCCTTCTTCCAGCTGTTGCACCAGGGCAGCGACGTGGTGCCGGTGGATTTCATCGCCGCGCTGCGCCCGGCGCACGACTTGCCCGGCCACCACGCGGCGCTGCTGGCCAACTGTTTCGCACAATCGGAAGCCTTGATGCGCGGCAAGAGCGCGGAGCAGGCGCAGGACGAAATGCGACAACTTGGCATGGATCCGAGCGAGGTTTCCGCACTGGCACCACACCGCAGCTTTCCCGGCAACCGCCCCAGCAACACCCTCCTGCTGGATGCGCTGACCCCGACGACGCTGGGCGCGCTGGTCGCGCTGTACGAGCACAAGGTGTTCGTGCAGGGCGTGATCTGGGGCATCGACAGCTTCGACCAGTGGGGCGTCGAACTCGGCAAGACGCTGGCGCGCGACATCGAGGCCGAACTGGCCGGCGCCGCGCTGCCGCAGCGCCACGACAGTTCCACCAACGGCCTGATCGCGCGGGCGCGCGCCGCGCGCTAGCCGCCTTTTCCACCAACCAATCTTTTTCGACTTGCCATGGTTCTTCCCGATTTCGACCTGATCCTGTTCGGCGGCACCGGCGACCTGGCGATGCGCAAGCTGCTGCCGGCAATGTACGCGCGCGAACGGGCGCAGGACTTGCCGCCGTCGGCACGCATCCTCTGCGTCGGCCGCCATC
>JBATWJ010000084.1:0-1507 GCA_049672545.1 Burkholderiaceae bacterium | reverse complement strand
CTCCAGCCGTCGCCGCCGCGCTGCTGGCGTAGCGCCGACAGCGGCACCACCGGCACGCCGCGCACCTGTTCCAGCACGAAGAACACCTGTACCGTCATCTGCGACATCAGCTTTTGCTCGCGGTTGTCGACGTCCACCAGCACGTTGTAGAGCACCACGTCGTTGACCGTTTCCGGCGTCGGCATCACTTGCCGCACCGTACCCTGCCAGCGCTTGCCGGCGTCGCCCAGCGTCGAGAAGTAGGCCGGCATGCCGGGCTGGATCTTCGACACGTCCGCTTCCGCCACCTGCGCCCAGACCGTCATCGTGTCGAGGTCGGCGATCTGCACGACCACCGGCGCGGCCTGGTTGGCGTTCACGGTCTGCCCCTGCAGCGAAGTCTGCGACACCACGGTGCCGGCCATCGGCGCATAGATCTTGGTGTAGCCGAGGCTGGCCAGGTCGCCGTCCAGCGCGGCCTGCGCCGCCTTGATCTGCGCCTGGGTTGCTGCCACCTTGGCGCCGGCCACCTGGAACGCGGACTGGCTGGTTTCCAGGCTTTCCTGGCTGGCGGCCTTTTCGTCGAACAGCTGCTGGCTGCGCGCGGCCTGGCGCCTGGCCAGGTCCAGCTCGGCCTTTTGCTGCGTCAGCTGCGCCTGCAGGCTGTCCAGGTTGGCGCGGCCGGTGCGGATCTTGGTTTCGTACACGGTAGCGTCGATCTCGGCGATCGGATCGCCTTTTTTGACGCGGTCGCCGATCTGCACGTGCACCTTCTTCAACTGGCCCGACACCTGGGTGCCGACGTCGACGTAATCCTTCGGCTTCAGCTTGCCGAGCGAGGTCACGGTGTTTTCGATGTCGCCCAGCGCCACCGCCACGGTGGCAGCCGGCGCCTGCTTTTTCTGTCCCAGATACTTGCCGGCGGCGGCGCCGCAGCCGACCAGCAGCGCCAGCGCCAGCAGCGCCAGTCCGAGCCGGTGCCGCGAGCGGGAAGACGGGATGGAGGAATTCGGTAACTTGGGCATCTGGATTTCCTTTCGAGCCGGGCTTTGCGTGCTGCAAGGCCGACAACGTGCTGCGATGAAAGGATGATGCGCGCCAAATAAGGAGAAAATTTGAAGATCGGAAAGGGTGCGGTTTTGGCCGAAATGCGCGCCCTATAATGGGCCGTCGCGAATAACGGAACGACAACGTACGATGAAACCCGGCATTACCTCGAAACTGTTTTTTGCCATCCTGCTCACCTGTGCGGTGGTCGCGGCGGCGATGGCGACGGCGATGCGCTACAGCTTCAGCCAGGGCTTTCTCGGCTACCTGAACCAGCAGGAGGCGCAGCGCATCGAACTGCTGCGGCCGGCGCTGGCCGACGCCTATGTCAAGAACGGTGGCTGGGATTTCCTGCGCCACAATCCGCGCCAATGGTTTTCTCTGATTCGGCCGCGCGACATGCCGGCGCCGGACGACGACGACGGCCCCGAGCGCCGCGGGCCGTTCGTGCCGCCGCCCACCGACCTGACCGGCCTGAACC
>JBATWJ010000083.1:0-7909 GCA_049672545.1 Burkholderiaceae bacterium | reverse complement strand
GGCGGCGATGATCATCGACCTGCCGGTACGCGCCGGCCAGCGCATCTATGCGCGCGGCGACCTGGTGGTCACGGCCGCCGTCAACAACGGCGCCGAAATCATCGCCGACGGCAGCATCCACGTCTACGCGCCGCTGCGCGGGCGGGCGCTGGCCGGCGCTTCCGGCAACCTCGACGCGCGCATCTTCGCGCTCGACATGGAGCCGGAACTGGTATCGATCGCCGGCGTCTACCGTACCTTCGAGAACGGCTTCCCGAAGGGGCTGGCGCATCAGCCGGCGCAGGTGCGCCTGCGCGGCGACGAGCTCGAGGTCGCCGTCATCGGTCTGCATTCCCGCAGCTGAATTTCCATCTTCCGAAGGAGTTTTTTGTGGCAAAAATCATCGTAGTCACGTCCGGCAAGGGTGGGGTCGGCAAGACCACCTCCAGTGCCAGCTTCGCCACCGGGCTGGCGCTGCGCGGCCACAAGACCGCGGTCATCGATTTCGACGTCGGCCTGCGCAATCTGGACCTGATCATGGGCTGCGAACGGCGCGTGGTCTACGACCTGATCAACGTGATCAATGGCGACGCCTCGCTGACGCAGGCGCTGATCAAGGACAAGCACTGCGACAAGCTGTTCATCCTGCCGGCCTCGCAGACGCGCGACAAGGATGCGCTGACCGAGGATGGCGTCGAGCGCGTGCTGAACGGCCTGGCCGACATGGGCTTCGACTACATCGTCTGCGATTCGCCGGCCGGCATCGAGCACGGCGCGCTGATGTCGCTGACCTTCGCCGACGAGGCGATCGTGGTCAGCAATCCGGAAGTATCGTCGGTACGCGACTCCGACCGCATCCTCGGCATCCTGCAGGCGAAGTCGCGGCGCGCCAAGAACGGCGGCGAGCCGGTCAAGGAGCACCTGCTGATCACCCGCTATTCGCCGAAGCGTGTGGAAGCCGGCGAAATGCTGTCGTACACCGACGTCCAGGAAATCCTGCGCATCCCGCTGGTCGGCATCATCCCGGAATCGGAAGCCGTGCTGCACGCGTCCAACCAGGGCAACCCGGCGATCCACGTCAAGGGCAGCGACGTCGCCGAAGCCTACGAGGACGTGGTGGCGCGCTTCCTCGGCGAAGAGCGGCCGCTGCGCTTCGCCACCCATGAAAAACCGGGACTGTTCAAGCGCATCTTTGGAGGGAAATGACCATGGCCCTGCTCTCTTTCCTGTTCAACCGCGAGCCGAAAAGCGCGGCCACCGCCAAGGAGCGGCTGCAGATCATCATCGCGCGCGAACGTAGCGGGCGCGGCGGCCAGGATTTCCTGCCGGCGCTGCACCAGGAACTGATCGCGGTCATTTCCAAATACACCAAGGTCAGCGCCGACGACATCAAGATCTCGCTCGACCGCCAGGGCAACCTGGAAGTGCTGGACGTGAACGTGGTGCTGCCGGACGCCGAAGTGCGCGCCTGACCACCCACATACTCCCATTGCGCCCGGCCTATGCCGGGCGAAAACAGGGCGGAATTTACCCATACCCCCCTTAATCAAGCGATAGCCGCGGCACCGGGCAGATGTTCGGTGGCCGCCGGCCGCGGGTTTCGGGGCTTGGCGGACCGCCGTGCGGCGGCGCCCAGCACCTTTTGTTCCAAGCCCGTATCCTGACGTTTGCGCCGGCTGCCGCCGGCGTCGCCTTTCCTCCTTCCTCAAAAAGAAGAAAACCGCCATGCTCGACCGCCCGTCCGCCGTTCCGTCCACCGCGTCCACGCCCACCCCCTCCCGCACGCTGCTGGCGCTGGTGCTGGCGGGACTGGCGATGCTGGGGCCGTTCTCGGTCGACACTTACCTTCCGGCCTTCCCCAGCATCGAAGCGTCGCTGCATGCCACGCCGCTGCAGGTGCAGCAGACGCTGACCGCCTACATGCTGTCGTTCGCGGTGATGATCCTGTGGCATGGCGCGCTGTCGGACGCCTTCGGCCGCCGCAACATCATCCTCGGCGCGCTGGCGCTGTTCGGGCTGGCGACGCTCGGCTGCGCGGCCTCGCACAGCGTCGAATACCTGTGGGCGTTCCGCATGTTGCAGGGGGTGTCGGCCGGCGCCGGCGTCGTCATCGGCCGCGCCATCATCCGCGACCTGTACGCGGACACCGACGCCACCCGCCTGCTGTCGCTGGTGACGATGATCTTTTCGATCGCGCCGGCGATCGCGCCGATCCTCGGCGGCTGGATCGTCAAGCTGCTCGACTGGCGCTCGATCTTCCTGTTCCTGTTCGCCTATACCGCGCTGCTGCTGTGGGTATGCTGGAAGCGGCTGCCGGAAAGCCTGCCGCCGGCGCAGCGCCAGCCGTTCAATGCCCGCTTCCTGTTCGACAGCTACCGGAGCATCTTCAGCTCACAGCTGTTCCACCTGAAGGCCGGTGTGATCGCCTTCAACTTCGCCGGCCTGTTCCTGTACGTGGCGGCGGCGCCGGTGTTCCTGACCCGCCACCTGGGCCTGGGGCCGGAACAGTTCGGCTGGCAGTTCGTGCCGGCGGTGGCTGGCATCTTCTTCGGCGCGCTGGCCGCCAACCGCATGGCCGGCCGGCTGCCGGTATCGACCCAGGTGGCGACCGGCTTCGTATTCCTGATCGGCGCCGGCATCTTCAACGCCGGCTACCACGCCTTCTTTCCGGCAGCGCTGCCGTGGTCGGTGGCGCCGCTGTTCTTCTACACCTTCGGCATGTCGATCGTCGCACCCGGCGTGACGCTGTTGGTGCTGGACCTGTTCCCGGAAATCCGCGGCATCGTCGCCTCCTGCCAGTCGTTCACGATGACGATGCTGGCGGCGCTGGTCGCCGGGCTGATCGCGCCGCTGCTGTCGCCGTCGCCGCTGTGGCTGGCGCTCGGCCAGCTCGGCTTCGCCCTGGCAGCGCTGGCACTGTGGCGCAAGCGCCGGTCCTACCTGCGCACCCAGCGCCGGCGCCAGCCGAACGCCTGGGAGAACGTCGAGAACAATCCGGGCTAGCCGGCGCCGGACGGAGCGACGATGGCAAGGCCGGGGTGTGGCGCCCCGGCCATTTTTTCTCGAATGGCACTTTCGTGCCATAGGTCGTCGGCGATGGGATCGATATACTGAAGCAGGTTTCCCTGCATCAATTTTTCCGATCCATCCACCCATCCGCCGACACGATGACCGACACCTTTCTTTCCCGTCCGCTGCTGTTGCCGTGCCTGCTGGGCGCCACTCTGGCCCTGGCCGGCTGCGGCGGCAGCAGCAACAATCCGCCGCCGGTCGCCAAGGGCGATCCGCTGTATGAATTCCAGTGGCACCTGAAAAATACCGGCCAGACCAGCTTCTCGTCGGCAGCCGGGATTCCCGGCTTCGATCTGAACGTGGAATCGCTGTTCAACGCCGGCAGCCACGGCCGCGGCGTCAAGGTATTGGTGCTGGACGATGGCATCGACATCCGGCACGAAGACCTGGCGGCCAATGTCGACCATACGATGTTGCAGAACTTCGATCCAAAGGCGAAGGACGTCAACGATCCGATGCCACTCTCCAGCTACGATTCGCATGGCATTGCTGTTGCCGGCATCATCGGCGCGGCCGCCGACAATGGCCTCGGCGGACGCGGCGTCGCCCCCGGCATTGCACTGGGCAGCATCAACTTTCTGTGCTCTGAATGCATGACGACCGAGAAAACCATCCTGGCCTATGGCGGCGCCCCATACAGTGCCGGCGCCTGGGTCATCAATGCCTCGTATGGGCAGAACCCCACGGCGCCGATCCCGGTCGACATCGATACCGATGCCAAAATGCGGGCGATTCGCGGCTTCGCCAACATGCGCGATGGGAAGGGCATCGTGATGGTGAAAAGTGCCGGCAACGAATTTCTCAGAATCGGCCCCGAAGACGGCGGGTTCGAAGAAGACCAGTGCGGTCCGGCACGCCAGCATGGGCTGAGCTGCGAGAACCCCGCTTTCGATGAAGAATCCGTGATGCCGCAAGTGGTCACGGTCGCCGCCGTCAATGCGCGCGGCGTCAAATCCAGCTACTCCTCCGCCGGCTCCAGCATCCTGGTGTCGGGCCTGGGCGGCGAAAGCGGCTACGCCGCGCCGAAAAATCCGTATGAAGCCGGACCAGCCATCATCACCACCGATCTGCCGGGCTGCGACCGCGGCGAGTCGCGCCGCAATCCGCGGGACCCCCATGACAATGACTTCGAAAACCCGGATTCCGAAATTGGCAAGAAATACAACGCCGACTGCAACTACACCTCGCTGATGGGTGGAACCTCATCGGCCGCGCCGACCGTCACCGGCGGCGTCGCGCTGATGCTGGAGGCCAATCCGAAGCTGACCTGGCGTGACCTGCGCCTGATCCTGGCCAAGACCTCGCGCAAGATCGATGAGAACCATCAGCCAATCCGGCTGGCGCTGAGCGGCGGTACCTATGTTGCCGAACCGGGCTGGACTAAAAACGCCGCCGGCCTGTGGTTCCACAACTGGTATGGCTACGGATTGGTGGATGCGGCAGCGGCGGTGGCCATGGCCAAATCCTATGGCAGCTATCTGCCCGGCGGCCAGCAACTCGACAGCGGCTGGCTCGACTCCAACAGCGGTCGCACAGTTCCGGTAGGAGATCCGAATGGCCTCACGAACAGCATCGCTTTTGCCGACAAGCGCACCATCGAAGCGGTGCAAATCCGCGTGACGTTCGACGGCGACGCAATCCTGGGCGACCTCGGCATTGAACTGATATCGCCAAGCGGCACCCGCAGCGTGCTGATGACCGCGCACAACGTGTTCCAGGCCAGCGAGACCGTGGTCGATCTGCCGCTGATGTCGAACGCCTTCAATGAAGAGCCAGCCGCGGGCATATGGACCCTGCGCGTGGTGGACGTCAACGGCCGTCAGGACGCCACCAGGCAAGCGTACCTGCGCAGTTGGTCGCTGCGCGTCCTTGGCCGCTGACGGCGGCTCCCGATCCGGCATCCCGGCCCGACAATTTCAAAGGAATTCGATGAAACAGGCACTCTACGCAATCGCGCTACTGCTGGCCGCCGGCAGCGCGTCGGCGCAACCCCTGCAGCAAGGCCGGCCGGCACCGCCAGCGGTGATCGAACAGGTCAAGGATGCGCCGCCCATCCGCATCGGCGGGCAAAGCGTGCGCCCGCTGCCGCCCGCGGTGCTCGCCGGCAAGCACGCGAATGGTGCGGCGCCCACACCCACGGAAGGCCGCACGCTGGTGGTGCGCGAGCCCGACAACCTGGTCGGCGTCAGCGCCAACGAGCTGGTCATCGTCAGTCCCGCTCTCGATGCGATCGCCGCCAAGGTCGCCAGCCTGCATTTACCCGGTGCGCAGATTCACGCCGCTCCGAAGCTGCAACTGCTGGTCGTCAAAACCGCGCGCTTCGAGCAACTGGAGACAATTCGCGCCCAGGTCGCCAGCGCGTTCCCCGAGGCCCGATTCGACCTGCCGGTGACCTACTTTCCGCACAAGCCGCGCTGATGCCTGGCCTGTACCGACAGCGCCTTCTGCGACCGGTCGGTGCAATGGCTGCTGCTTCAGCGCGCAATCCAGCCATCTGCAAAGAAGGATGTCCATGACCAGAACTCCTCTCCTCGCCCTTCCCTCCTGCCTCTTCGCAACCGCGCTGTTCCTGGGCGGCTGCGGCGGCAGCAGCAACAATCCACCGCCACCGCCAGTGGTCAAAAGCGATCCGCTGTATGAACACCAGTGGTATCTGAAAAACACCGGCCAGGCCGCCTTTTCCTCGGAAGGCGGCGTGCCCGGCATCGACCTGAACGTCGAAAGCCTGTTCAATGCCGGTAACTGGGGCGGCGGCGTCAAGGTGCTGGTGCTGGATGACGGCCTCGACATCCGCCACCCGGACCTGGCGCCGAACGTCGACTCCGCGCGCCTGCGCAACTTCGATGCCAACGCCAAGGATCCTGCCGATCCGACTCCGACCGCCGCCGGCGACGCCCACGGCACCGCAGTGGCCGGCATCATCGCCGCGGCCGCCCACAACGACATCGGCGGCCGCGGCATCGCGCCGCTGGCTTCGCTCGGCGCCGGCAACCTGCTCGCGTGCGGCGATTGGTGCGAAGATAATCAGACGCAGGCCACGATCGAAGCCTATGGCGGCGCGCCGTTCAGCGCCGATACCTGGGTCATCAATGCCTCCTACGGATCGGACCCGACCGCGCCCGACTCGTCCGACCTCGACGTCGGCGCGGCGCCGATCGCCAACTTCGCCAATCTGCGCGGCGGCAAGGGCATCGTGATGGTGAAGAGCGCCGGCAACGCCTTCGGCAGCTTCGATGTTCCCGGGCCGGATGGCAGGCCGGTCGACTCCGGCCAGTGCGGACCGGCCAACCAGCACGACCTGAGCTGTCAGAACGCCGCCTTCGATCTCGAAAGCGCGATGCCGCAGGTGGTGACGGTCGGCGCCGTCAACGCGCACGGCGTCAAGTCGTCCTACTCGACCGCCGGCTCCAGCCTGCTGGTGGCCGGCCTGGGCGGCGAATTCGGCTCTGCCAAGCCCGGCTCGCCGGCCACCGCCGGTCCGGCCCTGGTCACCACCGACCTGGCCGGCTGCGAGCGCGGCTATGCGCGCCGCGACCGCGAGGAATGGCAATACGCGAACGATTTCGACAAGCCCGGCACCGACACCAACAGCAAGTTCAATCCGCAATGCGACTACACCGCCGCGATGAACGGCACCTCGGCCGCGGCACCGACCGTGACCGGCGTGGTGGCGCTGATGCTGGCAGCCAATCCGGACCTGACCTGGCGCGACCTGCGCCTGATCCTTACCAGGACTGCGCGCAAGATCGACGCCGGCCGTGCGCCGGTGACGCTGCAGCTGGACGGCGGCGCCTACATAGCCCAGGACGGCTGGACCAAGAACGGCGCCGGCCTGTGGTTTCACAACTGGTACGGCTATGGGCTGGTCGATGCGGCGGCGGCAGTGGCGATGGCGAAAACGACCATCAGCCACCTGACCGGGCCGATGGCGGACAGCGGCTGGATCGACTCCGAGGCCGCTCCCAGCCTGCCGGTGCCACAGGACGATCCGGCTGGCGCCGTCAGCAAGATTACGTTCGCCAATCCGCGCACCATCGAAGCGGTGCAGGTGGGCGTGACGATCGACGGCGACGCCAGGCTGGGCGATCTCGGCATCGAACTGGTGTCGCCAGCCGGTACCCGCAGCGTACTGATGAACGCGCATAATGCCTTCCAGAAGAGCACTACCGCGATCAAGCTGACGCTGATGTCGAACGCATTCAACGAGGAAAAGGCGAACGGCGACTGGACGCTGCGCGTGGTCGACGTCAATGGGCGCGAAGATGCCGGCCGCCAGGCGCTGCTGCGCGACTGGTCGCTGCGCGTGCATGGACGCTGACGGCAACGCGGAGACGGCAACCCGGTTCAGACATTGAAAGGAAATCCATGAAACGAGCACTCTGCGCAATCACGCTCATGCTGGCCGCCGGCGGTGCGCTGGCGCAAACCCTGCAGCAAGGCCAGCCGGCACCTGCCGCGGTGGTCGAGCAGATCAAGGACGTGCCGCCGACCCGCATCGGCCAGCAGGCCGTCCGTGCGGTACCGCCGGCGGCGCTGAGCGGCCAGCAGGCCAAGGCCGTGGCGGAAAACCGGCGCACGCTGGTGGTGCGCGACAGCGACAACCTGGTCGGTATCAGCAGCAACGAGCTGATCGTGCTCGGCACCGACCTCGATGCGATTGCCGCCAGCGTCGCCGCGATGCAGCTGCCGGGCGCGCAAACCCACGTCTATCCGAAGCTGAAGCTGGCAGTGGTGAAGACCGCGCGCTTCGAACAGCTGGAAACGGTACGCGACCGCCTGGCGGCCGCCTACCCGGATGCCAGGTTCGATTTGCCGGTCACTTACTTCCCGCGCCAGCGGCGTTGAATCGGAGCGGAAG
>JBATWJ010000082.1:0-2113 GCA_049672545.1 Burkholderiaceae bacterium | reverse complement strand
CATCCAGCGTCACCGACTGGCCCGCCAGTACCGTGGCGCTCTGGGGCAGCGCCACCGGCACCGGCAGCGCAATCACGGTAATCGTCACTGTCGCCGGCGCCGAGGTGCCGCCCGGGCCGGTGGCGGCGTAAGTCAGGCTATCGCTGCCGAAATAATTGGCGGCCGGCGTATAGACCACGTTCAAACCCTCGACCTTGGCGCTGCCGTGCGCCGGCGGCGTGACGATCGCGGTGCTGGTGATCGGGCCGCTGTCGTTGGCGGTGACGTTGATCGTGACCGCCTGATTGGCCGGCGTGCTGGCGCTGTCGTCGACCGCCACCGGCTGCGCCTCGGCCACCGCCAGCGCCAGCGCCTGCTCGCCGCTGAAACCTTGGAGATCGGTGGCGCGCAGCGTGAAGGCAAAGTTGCCGGCAACGGCGGGCGTGCCGCTCACCAGGCCGCTGGCGGAGTTCAAGGCCAGCCCGGGCGGCAAACCGCCGGCGGCCAGCGTGTAGGTATACGGCGCCGCGCCGCCGCTGGCCGCGAATTGCTGGCTGTACGCCACCTTGACCTTGGCACCGGCGATGGTGGCGGGCGCCAGGCTGATGGTCGGCGCGGCGACGACCAGGCTATAGGGGTGCGTGCCGCTGAAATTAAGCGCGTCCTGAGCCTTTACCATCAACTCGAACGTCCCCGCCGCCGTCGGCGTCCCGCTCAAGGTGCCGCTGCGACTCAGTGTCATTCCGGGCGGCAAGGCGCCAGCGATGACGCTGTAGGCATACGGCGCCTCGCCGCCGCTGGCGCTGATGGTGGCCGCATAGCCAACCCCTGCGGCGCCGGCCGGCAGGCTGGCCGGCGCCAGGCTGATCACCGGCGTCGCCACCACCAGCGTGTAATTAGCTGTCACCGAGAACGGCGCGCCGGTGCTGGTGCCGCTGTCGGTCGCCTTGATCGTGATCGGGAAGCTGCCGGCCGCCGTCGGCGTGCCGGACAAGACGCCGGTAGCCGGGTTCAGGTTGAGGCCGGCAGGCAGGCTGCCGGACAATGCGTAGGTATACGGCGCAGTGCCACCGCCGGCGTTCAGCGTGGCACTGTATGGTGCCGCTGCGGTGGCAGCCGGCAGGCTGTCCGGACTCAGGGTCAACGTCGGCGCGCCAATCACCAGGCTATAGGGATGCGTGTTGCTGAAATTAAGCGCGTCCTGCGCCTTCAGCGTGAAGCTGAACGTCCCCGCCGCCGTCGGCGTCCCGCTCAAGGTGCCACTGCCACTCAGCGTCATTCCGGGTGGCAGGGCACCGGCGATGACGCTGTAGGCATACGGCGCCACGCCGCCGCTGGCGCTGATGGTGGCTGCATAGCCGGTGCCCACGGTACCGGCCGGCAGGCTGGCCGGCGCCAGGCTGATGGTCGGCGGCGGCGCCACCGTCAGCGTGTAACTGGCGCTGACCGAGTACGGGCCGCCGAGACTGCGGTCGCTCGCCGTGAATGTTAACGGGAAGTTGCCGGCCTGGGTCGGAGTGCCGGACAAGACGCCGGTGGCCGGATCCAGGCTGAGGCCGGCGGGCAGGATACCGGATAATGCATAGGTATACGGCGCGGTGCCGCCGCTGGCCGTCAGCGTGGCGCTGTATTGCGCTCCTACGGTGGCAGCCGGCAGGCTGTCCGGATTCAGACTCAGCGTCGGCGGGTATATCACCAGGCTATAGTCTCGCGTGCCGCTCGAACCATTCGCATCGCGCGCCTCCACGATGAAGTAGTCGATGCCCACCCTTTTCGGCGTCCCGTCCAAGGTGCCGTTGGCATTCAGCATCATCCCGGATGGCAAGGTGCCCCAGATGACCTTGTAGGTAAACGGCGACTGGCCGCCGCTGGCAATGATGGTGGTCGCATAGTCGGCGCCCACGGTACCGTCCGGCAGGCTGGCCGGCGCCAGGCTGATGGTCGGAGCGGCCACGTTCAAGATATAACCGCGCGCGATGATGAACGGTGCGCCGGCGCCGCTGCTGCTGTCGCTCGCCGTGATGGTGAACGGGAAGCTGCCGGCCTCGGTCGGCGTGCCCGACAAGACGCCGGTGGCCGCGTTCAGGCTGAGGCCGGCCGGCAGGCTGCCAGCCGTCAGGGCGTAACGGTACGG
>JBATWJ010000081.1:0-6538 GCA_049672545.1 Burkholderiaceae bacterium | reverse complement strand
CTCCGCATTCTGCTTCACCGTCGACGTCAATTCCTCCATCGACGACGCCGTCTCTTCCAGCGAACTCGCCTGCGCTTCCGTGCGCGACGACAAGTCCGCATTCCCAGTCGCAATCTCCGATGAAGCGCTGGTCATCGAATCAGTGCCGAGCCGTACCTGACCGACGATCCGGCGCAGGCTTTCATTCATTTCCTTCAATGCCTGCAGCAGTTCGCCGACCTCATCCCGGCTTTTCACTTCCATGTAGGAAGTCAATTCTCCGGCCGCCACCTTCTTGGCCACTCCGACCGCATCATGCAGAGGCCGGACGATGCTGCGCGTAAGTATCACTGCCAGCAGGCCGCCAAGCGCCAGCGCTGCGACTCCCATCAGGATGAACAGATAAGTGAGATTGCGCTGTGTGGTGACGGCGTCGTCGAGAATCTCGCGCTCGGCCGCCTGTTGAATCTGGACCAGCTTGTCGATTTCGGCGATCGCTTCCTTGCTCAAGGGATCGATGCGGGTGGAGATGATTTCTGCAGCAGCCGCCTCGCCGTTGAACGCCAGCACTTCCTGGATCGCCTTTTTGAATGGCTCCGCGAGGTCAGCGTCGAGCTTGGCGATATGGTCGAGTATTTTCTTTTCGATCTCGCTCAAGCCGAAAGCTGCCAGTTGGCGGCGCGCCTCAGCATAACGCTTCTGCTCGGTCTTGACCCGCTCCTCTTCCTTTTGCATGGCGGCGATATCGGACTGCAACCCGATATTGCGCATCGCGATACCGCCTTCCAGCATCGCGCTCTTCATGGTCGCCGCTAATACGCTTTTGGCATTCGCGACCTGCAATCCATGGGCCAATTCGTTGCTGTTGCGATTACTCGATATATTCCCGATCGCCAGTACCGATACGAGGATCAGCAATATGAGTCCAAAGCCGATTCCCAGCCGGGTGCCGATACGTAAGCCGCGCAGATTCATCATGTCTCCCTTTTTGAGTTTTTATTCCGATACCGCTCATCGTGATAGCGACGACGGTACTGGCAACACCCGGCGACGGTTCTGTCATTGCCGGCTGTCGGGTCCTGCTACGTGAAATACTTTCAGTTCGGGCGAAAAATCTCCTGTTCCAAAGGCATCATCGTCATGCGCGCATGGATCGATCGCCTAGAATTCTTCCCAATCGCCGTCGCTACCTGCCGACTGCGTCCGGATGGCACTGCTGCGCCGATCGGTAACGATGACTCTCGTCTTGGCTGCCGGGACCGCGGCCAGCGATGCTGGTGAAGCTGAAACAACGGCCGGAGCAGCATTCGCCTCCGCTATCCGGAATATCCCGACCACTTGCGCCAGCTGCCTTGCCTGCGCCTGCATCGATTCCGATGCTGCCGCCGCTTCTTCGACCAGCGCCGCGTTCTGCTGCGTGACCTGGTCCATTTGCGTGATCGCCTGGTTGATCTGTTCGATGCCGGAACTCTGTTCGGCCGAGGCCGCCATGATCTCGCCCATGATATCCGTCACATGCTTCACGCTTTCGACAATCTCTTGCATGGTGGCGCCCGCCTGGTCAACCAGCCGGGCGCCAGTATCGACCTTGTCCACCGAGTCGTCGATCAGCGTCTTGATTTCCTTGGCCGCCGCCGCCGAGCGCTGCGCCAGGTTGCGCACTTCGGACGCCACCACTGCAAAGCCCCGGCCTTGCTCGCCGGCACGGGCCGCTTCGACCGCCGCATTCAGCGCCAGGATATTGGTCTGGAAGGCAATGCCGTCGATGACGCCGATGATGTCGACGATCTTTTTCGACGAGGCGTTGATCGAGCCCATCGTGTCGACCACCTGGGCCACCACCGCGCCACCACGGCCGGCCACCTCGGATGCCGATACCGCCAGCTGATTGGCTTGCCGGGCATTGTCGGCATTCTGCTTGACGGTGGACGTCAGTTCTTCCATCGACGATGCGGTTTCTTCCAGGGAACTGGCCTGCTGTTCGGTGCGTGACGACAGGTCGGCGTTGCCGGCGGCGATCTGGGCCGAGGCGGTGGCAATGGTGTCGGTGCCGGCGCGCACCTGGCCGACTACTCCGGCCAGACTGTCGCGCATGCTCTTCATCGCAAAAAGCAGGCTGGTGTGATCGTTGGCCTTGGTATCGATGGCAACCGTCAGGTCGCCTTTGGCAATGCGGCCCGCGACATCGGCGGCATAGCCAGGTTCGCCACCCAGCTGCCTGGTCAGTCCGCGCGTAATGAACCAGGCGGCAAGAATCCCCAGCGCCAGTGCCACCGCACCGAGTCCAAGCATGAGCAGCGTTGCCGCTTGTGCCGTTTCACCAGCCTCCTTGCCGGATTGGCGCATCAGGCCGGCCTGGAAGGCGACCATATCGTCGAGTGCCTCAAAATATTTTCCCTGCAGCGGACGCACTTCCGTGAAAAGCAGATCGCGCGCCTCGTCCTTCCTGCCTTCGCTGGCGTGATTGACGACGATGTCACGCGCCTTCGCATAGGCATCGCGCGCCTCCCCGATGCCCTTGTAGCGCTGCCGTCCTTCCTCGGTACGGATCCGTTTTTCCAGCGCTTCAAAGTTTTCACGCAGTTTTACGGTCGCTTTCTGGAGGCGTTCCTGCTCGCTTTTCATTTCCGCGGCATCAGTGAGCAAAAGCATGTTACGTATGCCGCGGGCCTGCACGCCGATCTCGTTCTGCATGTCGTTTAGCAACGCCGTCGTTTCATAGCGATCGTTGACGACCTCATCGATCTGGCCGGAGAGCAAGTTCAGACGCGTACTGCCGACAAGTACGATGACCGTCATTAACGCGATCACCAAACCAAAGCCAAGGGCGAGCCGATGGCTGACTTTCAAGTTTCCGATGTTCATGATGCCTCGATGACTGGTTGATTGTTTTGCCGGACGGCGGGATTGTCGAGCAGGCCGATATCGGCGCTCGACATGAGCCTGTCGATATCGATCAGGATCAGCATGCGCTGATCGAGCGCGCCCAGGCCGATCAGGTAATCGACGTTCACGATGGCACCCATTTCCGGCGCCGGCCTGATTTGATCGCTCCTCAGCGTGACCACGTCCGAGACGCCGTCGACCACCATGCCGACGATGCCTCCGCCGACATTGAGGACGATCACCACCGTAAACTGGCCATAGACTGGCGTACCGAGCTTGAACTTGAGGCGCATGTCGATGATCGGGACGATGCTGCCGCGCAGATTGACTACGCCCTTGATGAATTCCGGCGCGTTGGCAATGCGGGTCACCGTGCCATAGCCGCGCAGTTCCTGCACTTTCTGGATGTCGATGCCATATTCTTCGGAGCCCAGGGTAAAGGCCAGGAATTCGAGGGTGGACGGCGGCGGCGCCGCGGGGCGGCAGTCAAGATCCGCCAGGGAACTGGGCGCGGTAGTGGGTTGCATTACAAGGTGGTTTGAAGAGGGGAGTTTCTTTGGATACGCCGGCGCGGCGCAATTCAGAGCTGGCGACGCGCGCCAATCACGCTTGGATCGGCGGTTACCGTTTCACCCTCGAAACGGCGGCGCAGGCTGGGGCAGTCGGGAGCTTTTTATTCCGTACGGCGATTATCGAGGCCGCAGCATACCCGCGTTCTTGAAAGCGATGTGTGAACACATGTGTCGCGCGCCGCGGTTGTTGTAACGGCGCATCGACCGCCATGCCGGCGCGGTCCCGGGTGCTCCGATTTTGCGGCGGCGTCGGATACTTCTTGGCATTGGCGCCCGCCCATTTCGGGCGCCAATGCTTATAAATTGGCGGATACTCCCGCCTTCTCCCGCCGCGGCGGCAGCAGGAACTGGCGCGGCTGCAGCAGCAGCCGGTGCAGCACCTTGCCGACCAGGCCGGTGCCCTGCAGCGCGGTCACGCCGCGCGCGCGCAGCGCCACCAGCAGCGCCAGCGCGAAACTGACCGCCAGGTTGGTCAGGCCGATCACCGCCACGCCGAATACACCCATTGCCAGCATGTGCCGGTCCGGCTCGAAGTCGAAGGCGACCAGCGCATAGGCGACGTTGGTGGCGGAAAAGGTGATGTGGCGGATGTCGATCGGCAGCCCGATCAACAGGCCGAAAGTCGACATGCCGCCGAGCAGGAAGCCGAAATAGAAATTCCCGGCCAGGGCGCCCAGATTGCGGTCGATGTAGGCGGCGAAGCGCCGCATGCGTGCCTCGCCGAACAGCCGGCGCGGCCAGTTCAGCTGCAGCAGCCGCTGCGGGATGCGGTTGTAGGCGGCGGCATTGTCGTAGTAGCCGGCGATCAGGCCGGACAGGAACAGGCAGAAGCCGGCGTTCATCGCGAAGAAGAACGCGCCGCTGGAGAACGGATCGATATCCTTCAGCATCGTCGCCGCCTTCGCGGTATCGACGAAATGGTGGCCGAAAACGTAATACCAGCCGAGCCCGATGGCGATCGCGGTCGGCACCGTCAGTACCAGGTTGCCGAAGATCGCCGCCAGCTGGCTGCGCGTGGTGCGCGCGATCAGCGTGGTCAGGTCGTCCAGGCTGCGGCCGCCGTTGCCGGTGTCCTGGATGCTGGCGGCCAGCGCATTGGCGGTCATCGCCGGCTGCTTGGTGGCGACCGTGAAGTGCAGCATGTGGATCAGCACGAAGCCGAGGCCGTAGTTCAGGCAGTACATCAGCCCTTCCACCAAGGGCGCCGCGTGCAGCTTGCCCATCAGGATCTTGATCGCGGCCATGAAGGCGATGATGAAGCCGGCACCCAGCGCCGAACGCAGCAGCGCGAAATAGTCGTCGCGCCGTTCGGTGATGTAGTGCTCGCCGGTGCGCTTGGCGTTTTCGGTGATGCGCATCGCCAATAGCGAGATGTTCTGGCGCCAGTAGTGCCGCAGGTTGTTGCGCCGGCATTCAGCCGCCACCAGCTGCGCGAACAATTTGGCCAGGGCCGGCCCGGCCGCCGCCAGCGTGCGGCTCTTGCCCATCGAGCCGAGCAGTTCCAGCAATTCCTCGCTGCGGTTCAGGTGCTGGCGCAGCCGCTCCAGCGTGAAGGTCAGGCGCACGCTGGTGCCGTGCTCGGCGGCGTGCGCGCGGATGCGGCGGATCACCTCGCGGCACTGGCCGAGCTGGACTTCGAGCCGGACGCTGTTCGGCCACGGCGCCTCGGGATCGGCCCACCAGGCGGCATAGGCGGCGACGTAGTCGCGCGTGGTTTCGTTTTGCGACAGGAAGGCGGAATCGACGTTTTCCAGCCGCGGGTCGACGTGGATCAGTTCCGGGTCGAGCCCGATCGCCGAGATGTGGAACGACAGCACCTGCAGCGCCTCCAGCAGCTGGCCGATCGCGTACGGCAGCGTGTGCTGGCCAAACTCTTCATCGTCGTCGAAGCGCAGCGCCGCGAACAGCCCGAGCCAGGTCGAGCCGGCCAGCCGCTTGACCCACAGCGCGTCGCCCGGCTTGCCGAAGATCTGCCGCACCGCGTCGCGCAGATAGGTCGGGTCGATCTCTTCCGGCAGCAGCTTGTGATTGACGCGGCGCGCGGTCTCCGAGAAAAACCCGGAGTTCGGCAGGATGCCGCTCTCGACGTACAGCAGCAGATGGCGCCGATGGCCGATCAGGTTGATGATCGCCGTGCGCACGAGCGCGCGGCATTCGTCGTCCGCCGCCAGCAGGTCGGTCAGCGCGCGCAGCCGGCGCGTTGCCTGCGCCACGTTGCCGGCGCGGCGCGGCCGGATCGCCGCCACCAGTGCGGTCAGCAGCGCGACCGGATCGGATTCGGAGGAGTATTTGCGTAACAGTTTGTCGAACATGGAGCTGGTCGAAAAGGCGGCGGGCGGTCGGGAACGGGGGCGGCGAGGACGGGGCGCGCGAGGCGCGGTGCGTGTGAAGCAAAAATCCAGCCTCGCAATATACCACCGGCATCGCTGCAGCAGCCTGTTCCGGCCGGTCGAATCCGCATCGCTGCGAAAGGCGTATATTGATGACCATCCCATCCGCCGGCGCCGCACGCCGCCACGCCGGCCTCTTCAAGGAGCCCAGGCATGGACCACCCGATGTACCCACCATTGACCCGTGACACCGCGCGCCAGCGCGCCGAACTGACGCCCGAAATCCAGACCGCGTTCAAGACCTTTTCCGCCCGCGTGTTCGCCGACGGCGCGCTGCCGAACAAGACCAAGCAGCTGATCGCGGTCGCCGCCGCGCACGTGACGCAATGCCCGTACTGCATCCGCGGCCATACCGAGCTGGCATTAAAGGCCGGCAACACTCAGCAGGAAATCATGGAAGCGATCTGGGTCGCGGCCGAAATGCGCGCCGGCGCCGCCTATGCGCACGCGACGCTGGCGATCGACACCATGAACCGGCTGCAGGACGGCGGCGATTAGCGCCGCCACGCAGCGGCGCGCCGGTGCGCTTTTGGCAACGCCTTGCGATCACCGGTCGCAGCGCCCACACCCGCACAAGGAGGCCCGATGGCACCCGAATGGATTGCGTGGATCGAGGAGAATATCGCGCGCGGCGTGCGGCCGCAAACGCTGATCGACACGCTGCTGCAGCACCGTTTCGCCCGCGCCGAGGCCGAGCGCGAAGTCATCAGC
>JBATWJ010000080.1:0-16222 GCA_049672545.1 Burkholderiaceae bacterium | reverse complement strand
GAGGTCTTCGCGCCAGCGGAGGTCTGACTGAACAACGCCGGCCGCTTTCATGCGCTCGAGCACGGCGGGTGGAACACTGGCCAGTTCGCACGCTGCGAGGTCGGAAATCCATCCGGCACGTTGTTGCTGGATGCGCTCAACCTCGGCGCAGAGAATTTCATACACTTGGCCACGCGTGCCCGTACGCCGCGTACGGTGCGCGCATTCGCCAGCCTGTATCGAGTCATGCAGACGGGAAACGCTGACGCCGATGGCTTTGGCGGCGTCTGGCGCCCGCAGGTATCCCGTCGCCTCCTCCGCCATGGCCTTGGCCGAATCCAGGCCCAGGATGCAATCGGTTTTTTCGGTGGCGACGTCGAGGATGATTTGCAGGAGCGGTTCGAGCGTTGTGCCCTGGCAGAGTTTGCGCAGGCTGATATACCAGTCGCCCAATAACGTGTTCAGCGTACGGGCATCCTTGCGGCCGGCGGCAATGCGTTGCGCAACATGCGCCCGAAAGCCCGTGGGCCAGTCGGCCAGCAAGGCGTCGAGCGGTGCGAGGAATGCGACCGCTTCAGCGACCGATTTTGGCAAGGCTGCGTGACGCGGCAACCGGGGTTGCTTCGGGTCCGCATACAGGCAGAGCGTCCGGATGACCTTCACCAGCACGCTGATGTCCACGCCATGCAGAACCGGCGCCATGCTGCCAGACTGTCGGCCATTGCTTGCAATGAGTGTCGACAACCACTGCTGTGCCTGGGTCGCCGGCACCTGTGGGAGGCTGCGCAAGTCATGGCCACACGAGCACAATCCGATATAGAGTCGCTCCGGTGACAGGTGCTTTCCGCAGGCGTCGCACTGGTCGACCAGCTGCACGTGGTGCTGCGGGCAGGCGGCGACATAGGCGTGTTCCCACTGGTGTCGCAGGTGCGGCGATTCAGCGAGGCACGCCGGACACACCGCATCCGAGTGCGCACGATGTAGCCGGCCCCAGTTGCGGCTAAGGTCTTCTTTCTGCCTGGCGGATTCCGCCCACACCGGCTCCAGACCAAGATTCCGCGCGACATCGTCGGTGCGCATCAGCAATGCGCGGCGATTGCGCTCGACACCTGCCGTGTTTGTCAGGTTACGCCAGCTGAACAGCGCATTGTCGGCGGAAAGTCGACGGTAATACCCCATCCCGGACTCGTCGTCCCGAGGCGCAGAGGTGACGATGAGGCTCATTGTTTTTCTCCTGATTTCTTGCGAACTGGCACGGAAGCCGCGTTGCTGTTCAAAACATGGACGTAGGCCTGCTTCAGGGCTATCAGCTCGACGTCCACATCTTCGATGCCCGAATCCAGGAAAGCCAATCTGTGCGGTGACCCCGCGTGACTGACATCTTCCAGTGCCTTCTGACAGTCTGCGTAGGTGACGGTGCGCGGGGCTTGGTTCGCCATGAGACTGGCCAGTTCACGCATGAAGTCGGCGAGGACTCCAATCAGGCCGCCGGTGAGCAGATAGCTTTGCTGCGTCAGCACGCGAGGGCGCACGTCAATCGGGTAGCCCGCCGCGGCGAACAGGCGGGCATAGTTGGCGACGCATGCAATGTATGCCGCCATCTGCTCGCCATCGCTTGCGTCATACGGCAAGAAATTGCGTGCAGGACGGGCCCGGCGACGCAGCTGCTCATTCGCTGAAAAAAGGCGTTCCAATCGCGGAATACCGAAGAGAATCAGTGTCATGTTGAGGGTGTCGGCCAGAGTCTTCAGCCAGTCGCTGGCGGCGCGCGGCGGCACTCGTGACCCTTCATCCACGAGGTGCGATATCTCGTCAAAAATCACCACGCACGTGCCGGCCAGGCGCAGCTGCATCACCATCAAATCGAACATCGCTCCCGCCGTCATGCTGCCAGGGACCTGGATGCCCAATGCGCGCAGCACGCTTTTGGGAAGCAATTTGGCCGTTGCGGATTGGGGCACATCCACCACCAGTACGGGCACATGGCGCCGTCCATCGATACGGCTTTCGGGATAGTCGCGCGACAGGGTGGCAATCAGGGAAGATTTGCCCACGCCGCTCGGACCGGGGACACGCACGATTTTGGGGGCGAAGCCAGCGAGGGCGTCATCAATGTACCGTTTGAGCATAGACAGGTGTTCCACGAACATGGGGTGCGGCAGTTCGCAGGTTTCGATGTTTCGGCGCAGTTGTTGGGCTGGCGTCACAGCAGTTTTTCTCCAGTGGCTCTGTTGACGATGGCCATCAGCGGCACATCGTCGTACGAGACGGCCGGCTGCAGGTCTTCCTTGGGCAACGAGGGATTGGTCGAAGGTGTCGGCCCAAACGGCCCAGCCAATGACAGCGGCCGGTCGATGGAGCGCTGGATGGCCGTGTGGTCTTTCGCCCGGCGTACGGTTTCCTGGTTTTCTGCGCGCTTGCCGCGCGGTTTGCCTTTCCGTGGCTTGCCATGTCCGATGACCGCAGCATCCAGGTCGTCCTGGAATTGCACCTTGTCGTCCGGCACCGCCCAGTCATCCATGCCGGAATCGAAGCGGGCTTTGGCTTCCGCAAAGGTCCAGGCCGGTGTTTGCGGGCGGACGTGTTCGTGCGTCAGCGTGACGAGCGGCAGACTATCGTCCTCGTACACGTACGCCTGGCGGAAATCGTCAGGGTTGTAGACCACATGGAGCTGCGCGTGGTCGCCGTACTTGGCCAGCAGATAGGACATGGCGTCGCCCTTGTAACGGAAGCCGTGCTCAAGCGTGATGCCGGTCTTGGCGCTCAGCGTGCATCGTTTGTGCTCGAAGAGCGCAGCCATCCATTTTTGACGTGGTGGTGGCATGGTGATGGGATGCCCCATTTCTTCGGTCAGGTAATTCAGGCGCTCAAGCGGCGTCTTGCCCTTGACCGTATCGACCAATAGTTCGTCCCAGCGCAGCCGGTCGAGCGGCGTATTGACCCAGTCCTCGTACAGCCATCGGACTATCCACTTCTCCAGCGCGTCATTGGTCATCAGCGCATCGCCCAGCGCCTCCGGGTCACGCATGCCATCCTTTCCTTCGAAGCGCGTGCAGCCCGGGAGTCGCTGCAACGCCTCCTTGAGCGCCCGGTTCAGGCGCTCGATGAAGGGCTTGCCTTGCGCTTCCTTCGCCTTGCAGTGCTTGACGTCCATCTCCAGCAACTCCAGCCGAACGATGCGCCCACCCTTGGTCTCCGGGCCATTATCAAAAATCACCTGGCCCGGCGTGCCATAGATATTCTGTGCATGGGCGATGTCCAGTTCCTTGAAGCGGGTCGCCTTGGCCGGCGTCAGATACATCTCGAGGCACAGCAGCGAATCCATTTCGCGCGGCGCGCCAATGACCAGATGCCATCCCACCGGATACCCGGTGCAGACGTCAATCGCCAACACCAGATAGACGGTCCGAGCGACGCCATGGGGTGTTTGCACGACGAATGGCAAATGCAGGGCATCCTGCTCAATCCGGGCGAATGGAAATGCCGCCCTGATACGCTTCTTTGCGAACGACTTGCCGGCGACCCGGTTGAGCGGGTCCATCCGGTCGTACTCGGCATCGACGGTCAGGCCATGAATCGTGGCGGTCACGAATTTGCGGCTGATAGCGTGCTTGGCAACATGCAGGCGACGACGGCGGGCTTCACGGTTGATATATCCGGTCAGGTCCAGCACCGTCCACCTTGATTCGGTGACCAGGAATTGGTCCTGAATGACGCCTTCGACGAATGCGACAAGCTCTTTCGAATACCTGGCCGTCGCGTTGCCTTTGTTTTTGTCGCCTTTGAGCACCGGCAGGCCGAGCCGTTGCTGCTTGTGGGCCCGGAACAGAGTCGCACGAGAGGGAAACGGGCAGACCACCGGTTCCTCTGCGTGCTCGTTTACATAGGCCTCGCGGGCCAGGGGTATCGCGGCGTCAAACGACAGACCGCCTCGCACCCGGATGGCATCGATGCGCCGCAGGGCGTCATGCAACAGACGAACCCTGGCATGCAGTGCCGGGTCGGCGTACTGGGCGGCGAGGCCAACGCGCGGCATGTCCTTTCGATGCAGCATCAGGCGACCTGCTGCAATCTCGGCCCGGAGGCCAGCTTCATCGACATAACGAGCCTGACGTTTCTCGGCATCGAAAATATGGAGAGCGCCAGCATGGACACGACCGTCCAGCACCTCGAAGTAGCTGTCCGACTTGCCGGGCCGCGCCAATTTGTCGCCAGCGCGCAGGTCGGACATCATGGCCGCAGCTCCTCGACCAGACAAAGGTGGCCCAGGTCACCATATCCCGCCGACAGCTCCAGTGCGGCGCAGATGGGGTGGCGCGCCAAGTCTGCCTGCAGCACACCGGTAGCCAGCAGGGGCGGAATCAGGCCGGTCGGAATCTGGAGGTCGGCACACAGGTCGCGCTGCAGCACCGGGCCCGATTCACAATAGCGCTCGACCCGGTCGATGATGTCCGGCGTCAGGTATTCCTGGGCGCGCACGCGCGCGGGCTTCAGCAGTTGGGCATTGACAACGACCGGGTGCCGTTCATCCGCCGGCACGACCACCGTGGAGAGCGGATAGCAGTACGCCGCCATGATTTCGCCGGCGCGCTCAAGCTTGGCCCAATACCGGTCGTCGCCCTCGTAGCCCTGGAGTTTGACTTCGTAGGCGCGCTGCAGGCCATCGGCCTGCACGGTGGAGAAGTCTGGCGTGTACTCGAGGTCGCCGCTGCGGCCACCCCGCATCCGCCGTGCCTCGGAGACTTCTTCGCGCGTGAACAGCAGCCGTTCGCCGACCAGGTCGACGGTGAACGGTTGTGGCTGGAAGGAGCGCACGCGCGGGTCGACGCTGAGCAGGTGCGCCACCAGACGTTCCGCATCGGAGTCGACGGTGATGTGGCCGTCGGCTTTTTCGGCATAGGTGCCGATGCGGGCTTTGCCGTACGTCCGCGCCGTGAACCGGATACCGGCGTTCGCCATCGTCCGGCGACTGCGCACGCCATAGGATGGCGCGCTTCTCATTTGGCACCTCCGGAGCGCGGCCACTGGCTATCGGCATGGTCGGCTGCCAAAAACACAACAACCACCTGCCGGGCCGGCGGGGTGATAGGTAAACTTTTTGTCAACAACTGGTCCTCAGAAAAATACATGCCTGAGAATGTGTAGTGACGAAGATTGGGTATCGGTCGTATACGACTGAAAATAGCCGTGCGAGAATATCGCCAGGAAATAGGCAGAAGCCTGTTGACGGCCGAGGAATAGTGATGAACAGACCGCCACACAAAAGCGGCCAGCCGGCTCAGCCGTACGAGGCTTGGGAGCACACCGCGAAAGAGCTGATAGAAGCCGAGATGCTGCGGCGCGGCATCCGCTACAAACAGCTTTCGCGCATGCTGGAGGAGCTGGGAATCGACGAATCGCCTGAGCGAGTAAACCGCAAGGTCAATCGCAGGCGGTTTAGCGCGGCCTTTCTGCTCGCCTGCCTGCACGCCATGGGTGTGGAGACCATCCCGCTTAAATAGGGACAGAGTCGTGCGACCTAAGCGGCATGCCATCCATTCCGCCCGATTCGCCCCCAGCCAGACCTGTTTCACCGCCAGCTCCCGCGTCGTACCCTCTCATAAATAGGGGGCACGACCGGGCAGGCGGTCAGCAAGGCGACTACTGGCTCATCATGGCGTTACTGCGTGCCGGCGTTGCACCGGCGTGCGTTTATACCGTAGCCAACAGCGGCGGGATTTTCAAGCTGGACGGTCTCGAATTGTCGGTTGCATCAATAATCCCTGCCAGGCAGCAAATATTCCCGTTAAAATTACATGGTGGGTTGCCTCATATACTTTAGTGCAATGACATGGACGCGTTTCGCCGTGCTTAATGCCGAAGATACGTTCCATCACCGAACTATGGCGCGGGCGGGCGGCGGGACGTAACGCAGGTGAATGCGCGTCAGCGCGCAGAAGTGCTTGAAGGCTTCGCTGCGGAAGTCCGCCCCGTTACCCTCTTATAAAAAGGGCACGGCATCCCTCGACGGCGGGAAAGGCGCAATCATATAAAAGCAGGGTTTTCGCGGCAATTTAGCTGCCCATTTCAGTTTCGGGGGCCACAAACTCTGCTTCAAGCCGCCTATTCCTGGCGGCTCCGCATATCGTCCCGCCGGAGATTGGTGGAACCACTATTGGCTTTGGCTTGAGGATTTTCCGCTATATCTCTCTCAAAATTGCTAAAGCACACGCAATTGCATTAAGCTCGCGCATTGCTAGCTTCTTACTTACAGGTGTATGCGAGGGCGATTGCTAAGTCTCAGGTGGTTAGTGTCAGGGCATCTTCGTGCGCTGGAAGCCACTGGCCGAGCAGCCCATCGGCTGGAACCCTGACCTAAACGACGGCGTGCGCCTGAACATCCGCCCCCTTCATGACCGCCGAGGTCCTGCGCCACACCAAGAAGTCCAAGCTCAATATCACCTGGGACAAGGACCGTGGCAAGGACGTGGAAGGCGCACCGTGGTTCAAAGTGTTCGGAGGAGACCGTATCAACGAACACCATCTGACGCGCGCTGAGAAACTGTCGGCGAAAGGAACCCGCTGATGCGACTCACCCATCTGCAGATTGCGAACTTTCGCGGCATCAAGTCGCTCGACCTCACTCTGGGCGAAACCACGGTTCTCATCGGCGAGAACAACAGCGGCAAAACCACAGTGCTGCATGCTTTGCGGGCGTGTCTGCAGTACCTGCGAAGCAGCGGTCGGGCGTCGGTGTTCGAGGACTTCGATTTCCATTTTGATGGAGCCTCGTCTGACCCGACGACGGCACCTCCTATCGCCATCACACTCACTTTCGAGGAATCAAAACCAGACGAGTGGTCAGAGGAAATCGAACGGCAGTTGGGCGGCGACGCCGGCATCGTCATGCTGATGCAACCGGACGACCATCTTCGGGTTCAACTTCGTGTGACGTCCGAGTTTTCGAAGGTCACCCAAGAGGTCGATACAAATTTTGATTTCCTCGACGCGACAGGTAAGCCGCTTGCGCCCAAGAGCAAGGGGCGGTTGTCAGCGCTTCAACAACTGCGACCGCTGTTCTACCTCTCGGCGCTTCGCGACGCCGGAAAGGAGTTCTCTCGAACTTCGCAATTCTGGTCGCCCTTCGTGAAGAACTCGCAGATTGACGCGGCCAAGAAGGCAGAAATCGAAGCTCAACTCCAGGAAATCAACGAGGAAATCATCGAGGCTCATGGCACGTTCAAAGGTGTTCGCGAACACCTCTCAAAGGTCCAAGAGCTCGTGTCTTTGGGCCGAAAGGACGTGGTGAGTGTCGATGCCGTTCCAGCACGCATCTTCGACATGCTTAACCGAACGCAGGTGAGCATCGCGTCGGCCACAGGGGCTCGCTTGCCAATTGCCCGCCATGGCGAGGGAACCCAAAGCCTGACGGTGCTGATGCTGTTCGATGCCTTCCTGCGTTCTGAATTGGCTCGGAAGCAAGGCGTTAAAGATTCGCAGCCCATCGTTGCACTTGAGGAACCGGAGGCCCACCTGCATCCCAGCGCGGTACGAGCGCTCTGGAAGACAATCGGCAACATCAGCGGTCAGAAGCTGATTGCTACTCACTCCGGTGACCTGCTCTCGGAAGTCGATGTTGGCTCTATCCGTCGTCTTTATAGGGTCGATAGGGACGTTAAGGTTGGAATGCTTCCTGCCAACTTGCTAAGAGACCGGGAGCGTCAGAAGTTTGACTTCTTGGTGCGCCGCACTCGTGGCGAACTGTTCTTTGCTCGGTGCTGGCTGTTGGGTGAGGGCGAAACGGAGGCAATTCTCTTTGCCAGTGCAGCAGAAGTCTTGGGTGTGGACCTAGAACAAACAGGTGTACGTTGCGTTGAATATAGGCAGGGAGATGTTTCCTACTTCCTTGATGCTGCGAATTCACTAGGAATCGCTTGGCACGTGTTCACAGATGCAGATGCGCAAGGGCTTAGCGATGCACAGAAGGCGAAAGACCGTGTTCCTGGTGGAACGTATGTTCACCACCGAGTCACAACAATGGTCGGAGCATTGTCAGCTGAGCCGTATCTGGCCACGAATGGTTTCCTGGACTTCTACGAGACATTAATAGGGCCGGCTAAGTTGCGGGAAATCCAGGTGCCGAAGACCGACCCATCCTATGTCGCCGAGGTCGTGAAACGGGTTCCCAACGGAAAGCCGGCGGCAGCCCACGCTGTTGTCGAAGAAATGAAACGACGTGGTAAAGCCTCCGTTCCCAAAGCACTCAGGCTCGCTATCTACAAAGTTGCTGCACTTAGCCGGAGGGGATGATGGACTACTTAAAAACGCTAAATTCCAGCCAAACTGAAGCGGCCCTTTGGAACGATGGTCCATTGCTGGTTCTGGCAGGACCAGGCTCGGGAAAGACCAAGACGCTGACGGCGCGGGTAGCTCGAATCATCGGGGAGAGTTCGGGTGAATCCTTCCGAATCCTGTGCCTGACCTTCACTAAGAAGGCCGCCACGGAAATGCGGGAACGGTTGTTCAAAATCGTGCCGGACGCCCGCGACCGGGCACTGCTATCGACATTCCACTCTTTCGCTACGGACATCCTGCGCCAGCATGGCAGTCATTTCGGTCTGACACCGGAATTCGAAATTCTCGAAAGGTCGGAGCAGGTTTCCATCATCAAGCATTTGCTCGCGGGCAACGAAAACGGCTATTCCCGCATCGTGTCGGCCGAGAAAGCTCTCGATTCTCTGGAGTTTCTATTTCGTGGCTTGGTGCCTAACGACAAAGTAGCATCCCTGTTGAAGGACGGTGAGGTAGGCGGGCAACTCGCAGCACTCTTTGCGGCCTATAAACAGGTGCTGCGCGACCAGAACGCATTGGATTATGGCGCCATCCTCTATTTCTGCGAAGAACTCTTGACCGTACGGCCGCGCCTCGCTCGTCAACTCCGAACAGTTTACAAATACATTTGCGTTGATGAATTCCAGGATACGAACCTGGCCCAGTACCAGTTGCTGCGGGCGCTGACACCCGAGCGCGACGCCAACCTGTTCATCGTTGGCGATGACGACCAAATCATTTACCAGTGGAACGGGGCTAGTCCAACACGCATCAACGAGCTTGAGCGTCACTATGACCTGAAGACCATCCAACTGCCGGAAAACTATCGATGCCCGGCAGAGGTGGTCGACATCGCGAACGCCCTAATTGAACACAATGGCGAGCGCACGGCAGGCAAGAAGCCCCTGAAGGCGATGCGCGGTCTGGCGGAAGCATCGCCTATCGGCTTGGCGCGATTCGACGATGAAGACGATGAGGCTGCTGCTGTAGCCACGCACATCGCTGAGAGACTTCGGCTCGGAACGTCACCGAGCGAAATTGTGGTGCTGGCCCGAAACACCAGGTTGCTAGAACGGGTAGGCGCTGCGTTGACCAGTGTCAACGTGGAAGCTCATGTGCAGCGGCGTAAGTCGCAATTCGAAAGCGCTCCTGTGCGCTTGATTCTGTCGGCGCTGAAATTAGCCGCCGTGCGTTCTGACGTGGAAATCTCAGCGACGCTCACGAAGGCGCTTTCAGATTGCCTGGGCAATTCTATTGAGCCCGACGAACTCGCCGCGTGGTCCGCCCAGACCAATGGAGACAACCTTGAGGCGCTCGTCCAATTGACGGCCAATCGTCTGGACGTGCCGCAAGTGGTTTGCGATGTATTCAAGACGCTTGCGGGAGGTGACTACGCTGGCTTCGTCGCTGGAGCATTCTCTTACTTCGACGCAGAAGAGGAGGCAATCGAATCGCGAGCAGAGGGTGGCGAAGCCTATGCAGACTACCCCGCTGAGCGCGAAATATGGCGAGGCATTGTTCGGGACCTTGGTGGCGAGGCAGATGCCTATGCACTACCATTGGGTCAATTCCTACAGGAACTGGCCCTGGCAAACAAATCTCCCGAGGCTCCTTTGTCTGCTGTGCGATGCCTAACGGTTCACGCCTCTAAGGGTATGGAGTTCAGGCACGTCTACCTGATTGGCATGGCCGAAGACCAACTTCCATCGTTCCAAGCTAGAAAGGCTGGCGACGACAGCCGAGAGATGCAGGAAGAGCGACGGAATTGCTTTGTGGCGATTACTCGGACGATGGAGTCGTTGAACCTCTCTTACGCTGGGAAATACAACGGATGGCGGAAGCAACCTTCTCGCTTTCTGGCCGAAATGGGCTTGTTGGCGGCGGTAGGATAAGTGCACAAGAATAAGTACACAAGAGCCACTCAAAGGCAGTCGAGACTTTCGTGAAACGTGCAGTTAGTGATTGTTTCGTCATGCGAAAGAACAACGGCCACCTCAACGAGGCGGCCGTTGTTCTTTATTGTGTAGCGTTTGACTAGACGCCATCAATGTTAACTATTGAGACACATGCGCCGATAAATGTCTCAATGGATGCTTCCCAAAATCTCAGGTTATGGTTCCTGCTACACAAAGCTCACACGTCGATATTCCCCGCCCGCAACGCATTACTCTCGATGAACGCCCGCCGTGGCTCGACGTCGTCGCCCATCAGCGTCGTGAAGATCTGGTCGGCGGCGATGGCGTCGGCGATCTGGACCTTCAGCAGGCGACGCACGGCCGGGTCCATCGTGGTTTCCCACAGCTGGTCCGGGTTCATTTCTCCCAGTCCCTTGTAGCGCTGCTTGGAGACACCGCGCTCGGCTTCCGCGCGTAGCCAGTCAACCGCCTGGCGGAAGTCGGTGACCGCAAATTCCTTGGCTTTGTCGCCCTGGCCGCGGCGCGCCACGGCGCCGGCGCCGACCAGGCCCTTGAAGGTGGCAGCGGCGTTCGACAGCGCCTGGTAGTCGGGGCTGGCGACGAAGTCGGCGTCGAGCACCGACACGCGAACGTTGCCATGGAGGCGGCGCGCCAGCCGCAGCGCATGCTTGCCGGTCAGTTCGTCGGTATCCACCTCCACTTCGACCTCCGGTTCGCCGATGGCGGCGACCAGCTCCCGTGCCGATTGGCGCGCCTGCTCTTCAGTGTCGAGCGCGAGGGTGACGCCGGTCATGATGGCTGTCAGCGCCGCCTGGTCGATCACGCGCTCCAGGCGCTGGATGATGGCGTTGGCGGTGTTGTACTGGCGCACCAGTTCGGACAGCGCCTCGGCGCGGATCGGCGCGGCGCCTGCGGCCGGGATCAGCTCGGCGTCGTTCAATGCGATCTGCATCATGTATTGCGCTTCTTCCAGATCGTCCTTCAGGTAGCGCTCGTCCTTGCCGTGCTTGACCTTGTACAGCGGCGGCTGCGCGATGTAGATGTGGCCGCGCTCGACCAGTTCCGGCATCTGACGATAGAACAGCGTCAGCAGCAGCGTGCGGATGTGGGCGCCGTCGACGTCGGCATCGGTCATGATGATGATACGGTGGTAGCGCAGCTTGTCAGCGTTGAATTCGTCGGGGCCGATGCTGGTGCCGAGGGTGGCAATCAGCGTCGTGATCTGTTCCGACGACAGCATCTTTTCGAAGCGCGCCTTTTCCACGTTCAGCACCTTGCCGCGCAGCGGCAGGATGGCCTGGAACTTGCGGTCGCGGCCCTGCTTGGCGGAGCCGCCGGCGGAATCACCCTCGACGATGTACAGCTCGCACAGCGCCGGGTCGCGTTCCTGGCAGTCGGCCAGCTTGGACGACAGGCCGAGGCCGTCCATCACGCCCTTGCGCCGCGTCAGTTCGCGCGCCTTGCGCGCCGCTTCGCGTGCGCGCGCGGCTTCGACGATCTTGCCGCAGATGATCTTGGCGTCGTTCGGCTTTTCCATCAGGAAGTCGGTCAGCGTCTTGGCGACGATTTCCTCGACCGGGCCGCGCACTTCGGAAGACACCAGCTTGTCCTTGGTCTGCGAGCTGAACTTCGGCTCCGGCACCTTGACCGACAGCACGCAGGTCAGGCCTTCGCGCATGTCGTCGCCGGAGATTTCGACCTTGGCCTTCTTGGCGAACTCATGCTCCTCGATGTATTTGTTGATCACACGCGTCATCGCCGCGCGCAGGCCGGTCAGGTGAGTGCCGCCGTCGCGCTGCGGAATGTTGTTGGTGAAGCACAGCACCTGTTCGTTGTAGGCGTCGTTCCACTGCATCGAGACGTCGACGCCGATCATGGTGCCGTGCTCGGACAGCTTTTCGCCAGTCGCCTGGAAGACGGTCGGGTGCAGCACACTCTTGTTCTTGTTGATGTATTCGACGAAGCCGCGGGTGCCGCCTTCGAAGGCGAAATCCTCTTCCTTGCCGGTGCGCTGGTCGGTTAGCTTGATGTGCACGCCGTTGTTCAGGAAGGACAGTTCGCGGATGCGCTTGGCCAGCACGTCGTACTGGAAGTCGATCTGGGTGAAAATTTCCTCGTCGGCCCAGAAATGCACTTCGGTGCCGCGCTTGTCGGTGTCACCGATGACCTTGATCGGTGAGGTGGCGACGCCGTCCTGCATCACCAGTTCGCGATTCTGCACGATGCCCCTGGCGAAATCCATCAGATGAGTCTTGCCGTCACGGCGGATGGTCAGGCGCAGCAGCTTCGACAGCGCGTTCACGCATGACACGCCGACGCCGTGCAGGCCACCGGACACCTTGTACGAGTTCTGGTCGAACTTGCCGCCGGCGTGCAGCTCTGTCATCACGATTTCGGCGGCGCTGCGCTTGGGCTCGTGCTTGTCGTCCCACTTGATGCCGGTCGGGATGCCGCGGCCATTGTCGGTGATCGAGATCGAGTTGTCGGCGTGGATGGTGACGCTGATTTCGGTGCAGTGGCCCGCCAGCGCTTCGTCGATCGCATTGTCGAGCACTTCGAATACCAGATGATGCAGCCCGGTGCCGTCCGAAGTGTCGCCGATGTACATGCCTGGGCGCTTGCGCACCGCTTCCAGGCCTTCCAGAATCTGGATCGAGGATGCGCCGTACAGGTTGGCCTGCGGCAGAGCGTTGTGATCGGTGGGAATGGCGGACATGGGCTACTTTCTAAAACGGTTACTCACTACAGAAACGGGCCGCGCACGGGCATGCGTCAGCGCATAAGCGCGGCAAAGGGGCGCTGCGGCCCCTTTCGAAGCGGACGCCGGTCGCGCGTCAGATGCGCATCGGCATCACGACGTATTTGAAGTCGGCGTTGTCGGGGACCGTGATCAGCGCCGACGAATTGGCGTCGCCGAGCGCGATGTTGACGTTGTCGCACTTCAGGTTGTTCAGCACGTCAAGCAGGTAGGTGACGTTGAAGCCGATGTCGATTTCATCGCCGCCGTAGTCGATTTCGATTTCCTCGACGGCCTCTTCCTGGTCGGCATTGGTGGAGCTGATCTTCATGCTGCCGGGGGAGACGATGCAGCGCACTCCCTTGAACTTGTCGGACGTCATGATGGCGGCGCGCTGCAGCGAGCGCAGCAGCGGCTCGCGGCCAATCGTGAAGTCGTTCTTGTACCCTTTCGGCACCACCCGGGTGTAATCCGGGAACTTGCCTTCCACCAGCTTGGACACCAGTTCGATGTCGGCGAAGCCGAGCTTGACCTGGTTGTTGGCAATTTCCAGCTCGACCGGATCGTCGTTTTCTTCCAGCAGGCGCTGCAGTTCCAGGATGGTCTTGCGCGGGATGATGACTTCCTGGCGTTCGAATTCCTGCTCGGCCTGCACCTGGCAGAACGCCAGCCGATGGCCGTCGGTGGCGACCGCGATCACGTTCTTGCCGTCCACTACCAGCAGCAGGCCGTTCAGGTAATAGCGGATGTCCTGCTGCGCCATCGCGAAATGCACCATGTTGAACAGGTGCTTCAAGGTCTTTTGCGGCAGCACCACCTTGGCGTTGAAATGCTCGGCCAGCGCCACGGTCGGAAAGTCCTCGGCCGCCAGCGTCTGCAGCGCGAAACGCGACTTGCCGGACTGCACCGTCATTCGCTTGTTGGCCAGCGACAATGACACCTCGCCGGATTCCGGCAGCGCGCGCAGGATGTCCAGCAGCTTGCGCGCGGCCACCGTGGTGGCGGCCACCTCGCCGCCGCTGCCGACTTCGGCATGGGTCGTGATCTGCACTTCGATGTCGGTCGCCAGGAACGATACCTTTTCGCCTTCCTTGCGAATGAGGATATTGGCCAGAATCGGCAGCGTATGCCGACGCTCGACAATACCGCTCACGATTTGCAGCGGCCGCAGCAGAGTGTCCCGGTGGGTTTTAACCAATTGCATAGTCATATCCTCGTAGTGGTGGTCGGATGTGGATGTTTCTCTTGTGGCCAAAAAACACTATGGAAATCGAATTGTACAAACTGTCCGGGTTCTCCCCGCCGCCGGACAGGACAGTTATCCACAGGCGCGCAGGCAGCTCTATCCTTTCAGCGTCTGTTCCAGCACGTGCAACTCATGGTTGCATTCGGGACTCTTGGCACGGTCGGCGGCGATCTTGCGCACCGCGTGCAGCACCGTGGTGTGGTCGCGGCCGCCGAACAGCTCGCCGATCTCCGGCAGGCTCTTCTGTGTCAGCTCCTTGGCCAGATACATCGCGATCTGGCGCGGCCGCGCGATATTCGCCGGCCGTTTCTTCGAATACATGTCGGCGACCTTGATGTTGAAGAAGTCGGCCACCGTCTTCTGGATGTTTTCCACCGAAATCTGCCGGTTCTGCACCGACAGCAAGTCCTTCAGTGCATCCTTGACCACGTCGATCGTGATGTCCTTGCCGTGGAAGCGCGAATACGCCAAGATCTTGCGCAGCGCACCCTCGAGTTCGCGCACGTTGGAGCGCAGATGCTTGGCGACGAAAAAGGCGACGTCGTCCGGCAGCGTCACGCCCTCTTGCCCGGCTTTCTTCAGCAGGATCGCCACCCGCATTTCCAGTTCGGGCGGCTCGATGGCCACCGTCAGGCCGGAATCGAAGCGCGAAATCAGCCGGTCATCCATGCCGGTGATTTCCTTCGGGTAAGTATCGCTGGTGATGATGATCTGGCGCTTGGCGGCGATCAGCGCCTCGAACGCATAGAAGAACTCTTCCTGCGTGCGGCTCTTGCCGCCGAAGAACTGGATATCGTCGATCAGCAGCAGATCGAGCGAATGGTAATAGCGCTTGAAATCGTCGAATCCCTTGCGCTGGTAAGCGGTCACTACGTCCCGCACGTACTGTTCGGCGTGGATGTAGCGAATCTTCGAGGCCGGATTATCGACCAGCACCTGGTTGCCGATCGCATGAATCAGGTGCGTCTTGCCAAGGCCGACACCGCCATACAGGAACAGCGGGTTGTATGACACGCCGGGATTGTTGGCGACCTGGATCGCCGCCGCCCGCGCCAGCTGGTTGGCCTTGCCGGTGACGAAGCTGTCGAAGGTCAGCGCGCTGTTGATACGGGTTTGCTCGTGGCGCGGCGCGGCGCCGATCGCCAACTGCGCGACCTGGTTCAGCGGCGCCGCGGTGGTCGGCGCAGCGCCATTAGCGGCGCCGTTGGCGGCGGCCGGTACCGGCCGGCGCGCGGCCAGCTTCGGATCGAGCACGAACTGGACGTCGATCGGCGCATCCCAGTATTGCGCCGCCAGCGCGCTGATGCGGCTGGCGAACTGGGCTTTGACCCAGTCCAGCTTGAAGCGGTTGGGCGCGGCGATGCGCAGCTTGCCATCTTCATAGTCGACGGGAGCAAGCGGTTTGATCCAGGCACTGAATTGTTGGGGGGTCAATTCCTGTTCCAGCTGCGCGGAACAGGCTTGCCAGAAATTTTCCATGAATCGTCTGATGAAAGGGTGCGGGGCGGATTCGACACGACCGGGAAGCGCCCGGGCGGCGTCCGGCAACACACCGCATAACCCTGCTATTTTACCCTTCCGGCGCCAAGTTATCCACAGGCCGGGCCTTTATTTCGGCCCGCGGGGCATTGCGGCGCTTGCCGTTAAATGCCGCTAAGTAATTGACAAACAAGCGGAAAATGCGGTTTAATTCCGGGTTCACCGCCCGTTGCCCCGTGCCGCGGATTGTGCGGGCCGCGCGAGCACCGGCGTCCCGGCCAGGCGGATCGATGCCGCATGCGGCACCGGATCTCGGCACGAACCTGCCCCGCCGGCCTGTTTCCCCTCTTTATTTCTGCAAATTTGCGAGACTTCAAATGAAACGTACCTACCAGCCTTCCGTCGTGCGTCGCAAGCGTACCCACGGCTTCCGCGCCCGCATGGCGACCAAGACCGGCCGCAAGATTCTCAACCTGCGCCGCGCCCTCGGCCGCAAGCGCCTGTCGGCCTAAGGGCGAGGCCGTGACCACGGCCCGAGTGCGCGAGGCCGGATTG